>NZ_JBLKKY010000007.1:0-104359 GCF_059438195.1 Paraconexibacter sp. | reverse complement strand
AGCACGGCGGTCGCCGCGGCGACCTCCGCCGGCGGCGCGCCGGCGGCCGCGAGCGCGAGGAGGGCCGCGGAGAGCGCGCGGGCCGCGCGGTCCGGGAGCGAGCCGGGTCGGTCAGGCATGGGTGAGGCGCTCCATGAGCCGTGTGACGAGGCCGCGCACCGCCCGGCCGCGGTCGCGCCGCTCGAGGAGGACGAGCTGGTTGAGCGCGAGGCCGTCGGTCGCGGCGACGAGCACCGGGGCGTCGGCCGCGGGGTCGGGCGAGCCGGCGGCCTCGAGGACGAGGCGGGCGAGCTCGAGGCCGGCGTTCGTCCACGCGGCGTACGCGGCGCGGAGCTCCGGCCGGTGGACCGCCTCGAGCTGGAGGTGGTAGCGGGCGAGCGAGGCCGGGGCACGCGAGGGCTCGACCTGCTCGAGCACCCACGCGGTGAGCTCGGCGGTCCAGTCGACCGTCGCCGGGTCGCGCGCGGTGAGCTCGGAGACGCGCGCGCGGATCCGCTCCTCCTCGAGCGCGGCGGCGTGCCTGAGCGCCTCCAGGAGCATCTCCTCGCGCGACGCGAAGTAGTACGTCGTCGAGCCGAGGGGGACGCCGGCCTCGGCGGCGACGGCGCGGTGGCTCGCCGCCGCGGCGCCGTCGCGGGCGATGACCCGCAGCGTCGCGTCGAGGAGGGCCGTGCGCCGGTCGGCGCCCCGGGTCGTCGCTGTCGTCGCCACACCCGCAATGTACACGAGTACATGTACTGTGGTACAAGTTGCCCGATGACGGCGATCGCCCTCGACGAGCCCCGCGCTGTCCGCGCGCCGCGCGACGCCGGCCTCTACGAGTCGCACTACCTCAAGGCGACCGACCCCGCGGGCGGCCGCGCGGTGTGGCTGCGCCACACGGTCATGAAGCGGCCCGGCGACGAGGCCCGCACGACCGTGTGGCTCACGTGGTTCGACCGCGGCCGCGACGCGCCGGTCGCACGACGGGTCACCGAGGAGGCGCCGGCCGCCGACCCCGGTGGCGGCTGGTCGCGCGGGGCCCTCGGGTCGTTCGGCCCGGAGGGGGCCGAGGGGTCGCTCGACGGCGTCGCCTGGGCCCTGCGCTGGGACGCCGGCGCCGCCGCGGCGGTCCCCTACCTCCCGTCCCGCCGGCTCTACGACCGCCCGGTCCCGCGCTCCAACGGGGTCGCCCTCCATCCCGACGGGAGGGTGAGCGGCACGCTCACGGTCGAGGGCGAGGAGATCGCGCTCGACGCCTGGCCAGGCATGATCGGCCACAACTGGGGCGCCGACCACGCCGCCCGCTGGTCGTGGATCCACGGCGCGGGGCTCGGCCCCTCCCGCGCGAGCTGGGTCGACCTCGCGCTCGCGCGCATCGAGATCGCCGGGCGTCTCACCCCGTGGCTCGGCGCCGGCGCCGTCGTGCTCGACGGCGGACGGCGCAGCGTGAGCCTGCGCGGCGCCTCGCTCGACGTCGACGGCGACCGCGTCGTCGCTCGCGCGCGGGTCTCGGGCGGCGCGCGCCTGCTCGTCGACGCGCGCCTCGCCCCGCAGGCGACCGTCGCCTGGGACTACGACGGCCCGGACGGCGGCCGGCGCGACGTCCGCAACTGCTCCGTCGCCGACGCGACCCTCGTCCTCGAGGGCCGGGCGACGACGACCGTCGAGGTCGACGGCGCGCTCGCCGTCGAGGTCGGCGGCCCCCCGACCCCGGAGACACCATGAGCTTCCTCCTCGATCCGCCCCTCCTCCTCACCGCCGGTGCGACGATCGAGCGCCTCGACGTCGACGACCGCACCGCCGACGCGCTCGCGCTCGCGACCGCGGCCACCTTCGTCGGCGTCTCGACGCTCCTCTACCTCCGCGCGCCCGTCCCGGGGCTCGGGCTCATCTGGAAGCCCTTCCGGACGAAGGACTCGCGCGACTTCATGCTCGGGTCGGGCGTGCGCTCGTTCGCCGACCACGAGGCCGGTCCGCGGACGCATGCGATCGCGGCGGCGATCCTCGCGACGTACCCGGCGTGGCTCGCCCTCGGGCGGCGCCTCGGCCGTCGCTGAGGGCCGGTGTGGTGTGATGCGCGGGTGAGCGACGCCCCCGCCCCGCCTGCGCCCGGCGACTACCCGCACCACGTCACGATCACGACGCGGTGGCAGGACAACGACGTCTACGGGCACGTCAACAACGCCGAGTACTACTCGTACGTCGACACCGTCATCAACCGCTTCCTCATCGAGCGGGGCGGGCTCGACATCCACGGCGGCGAGGCCATCGGGCTGTGCGCGGAGTCCGGGTGCCGGTTCCTCGCGGCCATCGCGTATCCCGCCGACGTCGACGGGGGACTGCGCGTCGCGCACCTCGGCCGCTCGAGCGTCCGCTACGAGGTCGGTCTCTTCGAGGCCGCCACGGGGCAGCCGCTCGCCGACGCCTCCTTCGTCCACGTCTTCGTGGACCGGCGGACGCGCCGTCCGGTCCCGATGCCCGGCGGCGTCCGCGCCGCGCTCGAGGAGATCGCGACGTGACCGGCTCCGTCCGCGCCGCCGTCCTCGCGGAGATGGGCCGCCCCGCGCCGTACGCGGAGTCTCGGCCGCTCGAGGTGACGCCGCTCGCCCTCGCGGACCCGGGTCCCGGCGAGGTCCGGGTCCGCGTCCGCGCCGCCGGGCTCTGCCACTCCGACCTCTCCGTCATCGACGGCTCCCGCCCCCGCGTCATGCCGATGGCGCTCGGGCACGAGGCCGCGGGCGAGGTCGAGGAGGTCGGCCCGGGCGTGACGTCCCTGGGGCCGGGCGACCACGTCGTCCTCGCGTTCGTGCCGGTCTGCGGGAGCTGCGACCCGTGTCGCGCCGGCCGAGCGGCGCTCTGCGAGCCGGGCGCGGCCGCGAACGCCGCCGGGACGCTCCTCGCGGGCGGGCGCCGTTGGAGCCGGCCCGACGGCTCGGAGGTCCACCACCACCTCGGCGTCTCGGCGTTCGCCGAGCGCATCGTCGTGAGCGAGCGCTCGTGCGTCCGCGTCGATGACGACCTGCCGTTTGAGATCGCGGCCCTCTTCGGCTGCGCCGTCCTCACCGGGGTCGGCGCCGTCGTCAACTCCGCCGCGGTGCGGCCCGGCGACTCCGTCGCGATCCTGGGGCTCGGCGGGGTCGGGCTCGCCGCGCTTCTCGGCGCCGTCGTCTCCGGTGCGCGTGCCATCGTCGCGGTCGACCGCGTGCCCGAGAAGCTCGCCCTCGCGGCCGAGCTCGGCGCGACCGACGTCGTCGACGCCTCGGCCGGCGACCCCGTCGCCGCGATCCGCGAGCTCACCGGCGGCGGCCCGGACCACGCGATCGAGACGGTCGGCAGCGCGGACGTCCTCGCCCAGGCGTACGCGGCGACGCGTCGCGGCGGCCAGACGGTGACCGTCGGCCTCCCGCACCCGGAGCGGATGCTCACGATCCCCGCCGTGTCGCTCGTCGCCGAGGAGCGCGTCCTGCGCGGCAGCTACCTCGGGTCGTGCGTCCCCGCGCGCGACATCCCGCGGTTCGTCGCGCTGCACCGCGCGGGGCGCCTGCCGGTCGAGCGGCTCCTCACGCACCGTCTCACGCTCGACGACCTCAACGAGGGCTTCGACCGGCTCGCGCGGGGCGAGGGCGTGCGGCAGGTCGTCGTCCTCGACTGACGGCTCAGGCCTCGCCGTCGTCGCACGCGTCGTCGGGTCGCGCCGGAGGCTCCGCCTCGCCCGATCGCCGGGGACGCGGCTTCGCGGCCGTCGCCTCGCTCGTCCGCGCGGGCGCGGTGGGCGCGTGCCCGTTGTCGCCGTGGTCGTCCCGGCGGTGCCACACCGTCTGCTGCGGGAACGGGATCTCGATGCCCGACGCGTCGAAGGCGTCCTTGATCGCCTCGCGGAGCCGGCGGCTCACCGCCCACTGCCGGGACGGCGTCGTCTTCACGACCATGCGGATCGTGACGCCGCTCGCGCCGAGCGCCTCGACGCCCCACACCTCGGGCTGCTCGAGGATCTCGGGGTCCTGCTTCCACTGCTGGTCGGCGACCTCCTGCATGACCGCGCGGGCACGCTCGATGTCGGTGTCGTAGGCGACCTCGATGTCGAGGAGCGAGCGCGACCAGTGCTGGCTCTGGTTGCCGACGCGGCGGATCTCGCCGTTGGGCACGTGCCAGACCGTCCCGTCGACCGAGCGCATCCGCGTCGTGCGCAGCGAGATCGCCTCGACGGTGCCCGAGGTCTCGTTGTCGAGGTTGACGACGTCGCCGACGCCGTACTGGTCCTCGATGAGGATGAAGATGCCGGAGAGGAAGTCCTGGACGAGCTTCTGCGAGCCGAAGCCCAGCGCGACGCCGAGGACGCCGGCGCCGGCGAGGAGGGGGCCGAGGTTGACCCCCATCCGTCCGAGGATCATGAACCCTGCGATGAGGAAGATGACGAACGACGCGATGCTGCGCATGACGCCGCTCAGGGCGTCGATCCGCTGCTCCGCCCGCAGCGAGGTCTCCTGCGTCTCGAGGAGCGCGTCGGGCGTGCGCTTGCGGACCGCGGAGCCGACCTTCTCGGTGACGCCGCCCGCGCCGAGGCTCCGCAGGCCGCCCTTGATCGCCCGCCGCACGATGCGGTTGACGACGAGGGCGCCGATCAGGATCGCGATGATCGCGAGCGGCAGGCCGATGAGGGTGTCGGCGAGGTCCGCGAGCGTGCGGTTCTCGGTGAGGTCGTAGATCTCCCGGCACCAGAAGCTGGGCTCTTCTCCGCAGGTACGACGGATCTGCTCGGGGGTGACCTCCGCGAGCGGGACCGACAGCGGGAGGTGCGAGAGCAGACCGGGGGACAGTCCGGTGAGGCTCATGCGTTCGACGCCTTCCCTCGCGATCGGGGGACGAAACGAGGCCATCGTACTCGCCCCGCGCTCTTTGGCGCGCCGCCGTTTGCTTGACACGGACGGCGTTCATGTCCAGAATCGCGACACGACAGTGGCCTGTGTCAAGCAACGAGAGGAGACGGCGTGGCGACGACCGCGATGACCCATGAGGAGCCGCTGAGCGCGGCGTGGACAGATCCGAAGCGCTATCTGTGGCTGCTCGGGCTCGTCGTCCCGGTCGTGCCGTTCATCGGCTGGGGGCTCGCCTCCGCCCTCGATCTCGGCGTCTTCTACTGGCTCGGCCCGTTCATCGTCTACGGCGTCATCCCCGTCGCCGACCGCCTCATCGGCAAGGACAGCGCGAACCCGCCGGACAGCGCGATCAAGTGGCTCGAGCAGGACCGCTACTACCGCTGGTGCACCTACCTCTACCTCCCGCTCCAGTACGCCGGCCTCGTCCTCGCGGCGGCGCTGTGGGCCAGCGGGGATCTCTCGCTCCTCGAGGAGCTCGGCCTCGCGCTGACGATCGCGATGGTCGCCGGCATCGGCATCAACACCGCCCACGAGCTCGGCCACAAGCGCGCGTCGATGGAGCGCTGGCTCGCGAAGATCGCCCTCGCGCAGACCGGCTACGGCCACTTCTTCATCGAGCACAACCGCGGCCACCACGTCCGCGTCGCGACGCCCGAGGACCCGGCGAGCTCGCGGCTCGGCGAGAGCTTCTGGCGCTTCCTCCCGCGGACCGTCAAGGGCTCGCTGACGTCGGCGGTCGAGCTCGAGCGCGAGCGTCTCGCGCGCACCGGCGACGGCTTCTGGACGCTGAAGAACGACGTCCTCAACGCCTGGCTCATGACCGTCGTCCTCTTCGGCGCGCTCGTCGCCGTCTTCGGCGTCGGCATCCTCCCGTGGCTCGTCCTCCAGGCGGTCGTCGGCTTCAGCCTCCTCGAGGTCGTCAACTACCTCGAGCACTACGGGCTCTTGCGCCAGAAGCGCGAGGACGGCCGGTACGAGCGCTGCGCGCCCGAGCACTCGTGGAACTCGAACAACGTCGCGTCGAACGTCTTCCTGTACCACCTCCAGCGGCACTCCGACCACCACGCGAACCCGATCCGCCGCTACCAGGCCCTGCGCCACTTCGACGAGGCTCCGGAGCTGCCGTCGGGCTATGCGACGATGATCGTCCTCGCGTACGTCCCGCCGCTGTGGCGCAAGGTGATGGACGAGCGTGTCCTCGAGCACTACGAGGGTGACGTGACGAAGGCGAACATCCACCCCGCGAAGCGCGAGCGCATCCTCGCGAAGCACGCATGAGCGCCTACCGCTGCCCGCTGTGCGACTACACCTACGACGAGGCGACCGGGGAGCCGCGCGAGGGCTTCCCGGCGGGGACGCCGTGGAGCGAGGTGCCCGACGACTGGGGCTGCCCGGACTGCGCGGTGCGGGAGAAGGTCGACTTCGAGCCGGTGACGGAGTGAGGCGCAGCCTCGCGGAGGAGTCGCGCGCGCTCCTGCGGGGGCGTGTGCTCGACGCGACCGGCGACCTCCTCGCCGAGCGCGCGTGGGCGGAGGTCCGCATGGCGGACATCGCGGCGGCGGCCGGCGTGAGTCGCCAGACGCTCTACAACGAGTTCGGTGGCCGGCAGGAGCTCGCCCAGGCCTACGTCCTGCGTGAGGTCGAGTGGTTCCTCGCCGACGTCGAGGGCGCGGTCCTCGCGCACACCGACGACGCCCGCGCCGCGATCGAGGCCGCCTTCGGGGTCTTCCTCCGCGCGGCGGCGGAGCACCCGATCGTCCGGGCGATCCTCGCGGGCGACGGGTCCGACGGGCTCCTCGAGCTCGTGACCACCGGCGGCGGGCCCGTCATCGCGCTCGCGACCGACCGCCTGCGGACGTTCCTCCGCGCGGCGTGGCCGCAGGTCTCCGAGGACGACGCCCACCTCGTCGCCGAGAACGCCGTCCGGCTCGCGATCAGCCACGCCGCCCTCCCCTCCGGTCCGGCCGACGAGACGGCCGCACGGGTCGCGGAGATCTTCGGGCCGCACGTCGAGCGGCTCACCGGCGGGTGAGGAATCCACACCCGGTGCGGCGCAGCGGGTGATGAGACTCGGCGGCCGGTGTCGCAGATCCTCCGCCGCCTCACCACCCGCCTCGTCCTCGGCGTCCTGCCGATGACGGCGAGCGGATCGTCCGCTCGGGCGGGGGGCCCGCCGCTCGTCCGCCCGGGGAACGCGCTCTTCGTGCAGGCCGCGGGCGGTGAGGCCGCGCTCTCATCGCGGAGCGCATCCGCGGCCTCGTCCGCGACCGGCCGGTGACCATCGGCGGCGGGCGCGGGCTTCGCGTGACGGTGTCGGCCGGCTGGAGCGCGTGGCGGGAGGGCGACGGCGCGGACGCGATCCTCGCCCGCGCCCACACCGCGCTCTACGCGGCGAAGGAGGCCGGGCGCGACGCCGTCCGCGCCGGGTGAGCGGCAGGGGGGTGGAAACGCTTCACGGAGACGTGCGAGGATCCCCGACAGGGTGTCAGCAGAGGGCTGGCGCCTCGGCCCGCGTCCAGGACCAACCTTCAGGAGAGAGAGAAACTCGATGTCCACTCCCACGGACTCCCCGACCGTCATTCAGGATCGGCTCGCATCGGCCACGTCGATGTGCGACCTCTTCCAGGCGACCGCCGCCGAGCGCGCGGACGAGATCGCGCTGCGCACGACGGGCGGTGGTCTCGAGATCACCTGGGGCGAGTACGCCGAGCGGGTCGAGCGCCTCGCCGCCGGGCTCGCCCGGCTCGGCGTCGCCCGCGGTGACGCGGTTGCGATCATGATGGTCAACCGCCCCGAGTTCTACGTCGCCGACACCGCGGCCTTCCATCTCGGCGCGACGCCCTTCTCCGTCTACAACACGCTGCCCGCGGAGGAGATCAACTACCTCTTCTCGAACGCCGGGGCGAAGGTCGCGATCTGCGAGGCGCAGTTCGCCGAGCGCGTCATCGAGGCGTCGAAGGGCACGCAGATCGAGACCGTCGTGTGCATCGACGGCCAGCCGGAGGGCACCGTCCCGCTCGCCGACGTCGAGGCCGCGCCCGCCGACGGCTTCGACTTCGAGTCGACGTGGAAGGCGGTCGAGGGCGGTGACGTCCTCACGCTCATCTACACCTCGGGCACGACCGGCCCGCCGAAGGGCGTCGAGCTCACCCACGCGAACATGGTCGCGCAGCTCCGCGGCACGACGGTGATGCTCCCGACGACGATCGGGGGCCGGACGGTGTCGTTCCTCCCGTCCGCGCACATCGCCGATCGCTGGGCCTGCTACTACAACGCGCACACCCTCGGCATCACGATCACGTCGGTCGACGAGCCGACGAAGCTCCTCCAGGCGCTCACCGAGGTCCGCCCGACGTTCTGGGGCGCGGTGCCGCGGATCTGGGAGAAGTTCAAGGCCGCCCTCGACGCGGGCGTCGCGGCCGAGCAGGACCCGGAGCGCAAGGCGGCGATCGAGAAGGCGATCAGCGTCGGCATCGAGCGCTTCCGGCTCATCGAGTCCGGCCAGCCCGTCCCCGAGGAGCTCGAGCAGGCCCACCAGCAGCTCGACGCCGCGGTCCTCTCGAAGCTCCGCGAGAAGATCGGCCTCGACCAGGCCGAGATCATCGTGGTGGGCGCGGCTCCGTCGCCGCGCGACCTCCTCGAGTACTTCTGCGGCATCGGCCTCCCGCTCCTCGAGCTGTGGGGCATGTCCGAGATCAGCTGCTGCGGGACGATCAACCCTCCGGGCGGCGTCCGCATCGGCACGGTCGGCAAGGCGATCCCGGGCGTCGAGGTGGCGCTCGCCGACGACGGCGAGCTCCTCCTGCGCGGCGACACGGTGATGCGCGGGTACCGCAACGAGCCGGCGAAGACGGCCGAGACGATCGACCCCGAGGGGTGGCTGCACACCGGCGACATCGCGCAGATCAGCGACGACGGCTACGTGAAGCTCATCGACCGCAAGAAGGAGCTCATCATCAACGCGGCGGGCAAGAACATGTCGCCGTCGAACATCGAGGCGCACCTCAAGAGCTCGCATGCGCTCGTCGGCCAGGCGATCTGCATCGGCGATGCACGGCCCTACAACGTCGCGCTGCTCGTCCTCGATCCGGACGCCGTCGCGACGTTCGCGAAGCAGCAGGGCCTCGAGGGCGAGGAGGCGACCGCGGCGAGCGTCGGGAAGCGCGACGACGTGAAGGCGGCCATCGCGAAGGCGGTCGAGGAGGCCAACGGCCACCTCGCGCGCGTCGAGCAGATCAAGCGCTTCGCGATCCTCGACGACGAGTGGATGCCGGGCGGCGAGGAGCTCACGCCGACGATGAAGCTCAAGCGCAAGCCCATCGCCGAGAAGTACAAGGACCAGATCGAGGCGCTCTACGCGCAGGTCTGACGTGTCG
The DNA here is from genome assembly GCF_059438195.1 of Paraconexibacter sp. Lineage (NCBI taxonomy): Bacteria > Bacillati > Actinomycetota > Thermoleophilia > Solirubrobacterales > Paraconexibacteraceae > Paraconexibacter > Paraconexibacter sp. The sequence goes on along the minus strand of NZ_JBLKKY010000007.1, from coordinate 95,124 downwards.
GACGCGAGCGCCGCTCTGCCCGCCCGCGAGGACGTCGCGTTCTCGGCGGGCGGCGAGCGGATCGCCGCGTGGCTGTACCGGCCGGCGGCGGCCGCCGGTGCGAGCGTCCCGTGCGTCGTCATGGCGCACGGGTTCAGCCTCACCCGCCACGACGGGCTCGCCGGGTACGCGGAGGTCCTCGCCGAGGCGGGCGCCGCCGTCCTCGTCTTCGACCACCGCTACCTCGGCGACTCGGGTGGCGCCCCGCGCCAGCGCTTCCGCATGCGCCGCCAGCTCGAGGACTGGCGCGCAGCGATCTCGACCGCACGCCGGCTCGACGGCGTCGACCCGGACCGGATCGTCCTGTGGGGCTTCTCGTTCAGCGGCGGGCACGTGACGCGGCTCCTCGTCGAGGGGGAGCCGGTCGCCGCCGCCATGGTCCTCTGCCCGTTCGTCGACGGGCTCGCCCGCGTCGTGCGCACCGACCCCCGGACGGTCGCGTGGATCCTTCCGCGCGCGCTCCTCGATGCCGCGGGGCGCCACATGACGATCCCGGTCACCGGCGAGCCGGGGGCGAAGGCGGCGATGACGCTCCCCGGCGAGCGGGACGGGTTCGCCCGCGCGGTCGCCGAGGACTCGCCGTGGCGGAACGCGATCTCGCCGGGCGTGTTCGCGACGGTCGCGCTCCACAGACCCGTCGCGAAGGCGCACACGATCCCCTGCCCCCTGTGGGTGGGGCTGGGCGGCCGGGACGTGAGCGTGCATGGACCGTCGGTCGAGAAGCTCGCCGAGCGCGCGCCGCGCGGCGAGCTGCACCGGTACCCCGAGTACGACCACTTCGATCCGTTCCTCGGTGAGGCGCCGCGGCGCATCGCGGGGGACCAGGTCGAGTTCCTGCGCCGCATCGGCGTCCTCGCCGCGTCGGTCGGCGCGGCCGCGTAGGCGGCGGCGCCGCCGCCCGACGCACCGTGTGGAGGACGGGCGACGCTCCGCGTCGCCGGATCGCCGCACCTCGCCGGGCCTCCCGACGTGTGGAGGACGGGCGACGCTCCGCGTCGCCGGATCGCCACACGCCCGCGGCCGCGGGCGCGCGGTCAGCGGCGGGGCGCGCGCAGCCGCACGGTGCGCGTGACGCGGACCCGCTCGCCGCCGGCGCGCCGGGCGCTGAGCCGCAGCCGGTAGGTGCCCGGCCGGACGCGCACGCCGCGGCGCAGCCTGACCGCGACGCGCCGGGTCTTCGAGACGCGACGCGTGCGCGCCTCGCCGAGGACGCGGGTCCCGGTGCGCGGCTGGAGCCGGAGCCGGACGTCGAGCAGGGGCGCGTCCCCGGGGACGATGCGGACGAGGCCGCGGCGCCGGCGGTCGAGGACGGCGAGCGAGCTCAGCATGCGACCCACGCGCGCGGCCGGGCGGCGCTCGGCCGCGCGGTCGGCGCGCGGCGGCTCGAGCCCGATCTCCGGTGCGTCCGGGGCGCCGAGCACCGTCATCCGCGTGCATCGCAGCGGCCGCGCCCGCTCGGGGGCGAGGGCGTTGAGGACGAGCTGCGCCGCGTTCGGGTCGTAGGCGACCGCGGCGTGCTCGGAGTGGTCCTGGGGGCAGACGTCCTGGAGCACGACGTTGCGGACGTTCGGAGCGTCGAGCAGCCCGCTCGTGTACGGGACGACCAGCTCGTCGTTCTTCGTGACGATCGCCGTGTACTCGATCCCCGGTGCGGCCGGCCCGGCCGCGTTCACGGCGCGCAGGTACGAGGAGCCGCGGACGAACTGGGGGCACGACGCGCAGCCGAGCGTCGCGAACAGCGTGCCGACCTGCGCCTCGGTCGCGGACGAGAACGCCGTGCCGATCGCGAGGAGCTCCCCCGCCCCGGCGAGATTCGTCCCGTCCCACAGCGGCGTGAGCTGGACGTACCGGCGGACCTTCTCCTCACCGCCGAGGAAGTGGATCCACCACCGCGGCATGACCGTCCCCTGCGAGTGGCCGACGAGGTCGACCTCGGTCGAGCCGGTCGCCGCGAGCACGCGGTCGACGAACGCGTCGAGCTCGCGGGCGCTCTCCTCCATCCGCTTCAGCCCGCCGACGTACGGGAAGCCCGCGTGCCGTCCGTAGGTGAGCGCGAAGACGCAGAACCCGTTGTTCTTCAGCAGCGGCCCCATCGTCGCCCAGTTGTCCCCCGCGGTGGCGCCGAGTCCGTGGACGAGCACGACGGCGCGCGACTCGCCGGTCGGCCGGCAGGAGAAGTCGTTCGCGCCCGGGACGTCGTCGGGCGTGGCCCCGCCCTCGATGAGCGCGGAGGGCTCCCAGCGGACGGGCAGCTCGTCCGCGGCGGCGGCCGGCGCGGCGGCGGCGATGGCGGCGGCGACGGCCGCGACGACGGTCGCTAGACGGCGTGTGAACGGCACCTCAGGCTCCTCCCGGGACGGCGACGCGCGAATGCTACAGAAGCGCAGCATTGCCGCGGTCGCACGCCACCGCGGCCACGAGTTCGCATCTCGACAGCCAGATCTGGCTGTCGAGATGCGAAGCGCGGTCAGCGCTCGGGGTCGTCGACCTCGATGTCGAAGCCGCCGGCGCGGTCGGTGAGGCGCAGGGTGGCGCCGAGCCTCGCGCCGTCCGTCGTGACGAGCTCGCACCTCACGGTCTCGCCCTCCGCGACGACGATCCGGTCGGGGCAGGTGAGGCTCGCGAGCGGCTCGCCGACCTCGTCCTCGAGCTGGCGGCGGGCGGCGGTCGCATAGGCGTCCCCGGGCGCGACGGCGCGGACGATCTCCCATCGGTAGCGGATGTCGTCCTGCTCCTCGTCGACGGCCGTCACCTCTCCCGCGAGGACGAGGTCGACGTCGCGGGCGTTGCGGCCCTCGCACGACAGCTCGGCGCCGACCTCGGCGTCGAGGTCCTCGCACGTCAGCTCGGTGAGGGGGATCCCGGTCTGCTCCTCGTACTGCCCGCGGACCTCCTCGGCGAGCTCCTCGCCGTCCGCGCTCGCACCGCCGACGCTCACCTCGGCGTCGCAGCCCGCGAGGACGGCAGCGGCGACGACGACGGCAGGCACGAGGCGACGGATGTCCATGGCGCGAGACGGTAGCCGCTTCTCCGCCACCTCCCCAGCCGCGGTCTGCATCTCGACAGCCGGCGATGGCTGCCGAGGTGCAAACCGGCGGCCCGGGGGGTCAGGCGTCGTGGCCCGCGTCCGCGTGGCGCTCGGCGCCCTCGCGGAAGCTGAGGTGGAGGTACTTCGACACCGCCTCGGCGCGGTTCGCCGCTCGCAGCTTGCGGAGGATGTGCTTCACGTGCGACTTCACGGTCCCCTCGGCGATGACGAGCTGCTGAGCGATCTCGACGTTCGTCGCCCCGCCGGCCATGAGCCCGAGGACCTCCAGCTCGCGGCGCGTGACGAGCGCCTCGATCCGCGACTCCGGGTGGAACATCGCGGCCGCTGAGCGGGCGACGTCGGCCGGGGCGCTGTCGTCCGCCGCCGAGAAGCGGATCTCCGCCTCGGTGAGCGCGCTCACGACGCTGTCCGCGGAGGCGAGGAGGTTGCGCACCTCGTCGCGCTGCGTCCGCAGCCGCTCGAGGAGGACCGCCCGCTCGTAGACGTGCCCGAAGCCCTGGGCGAACGCCCAGACCGTGTCCCGGTCGAGCGAGTCGACGGGGTGGCCGCTGAAGTAGTGATCGCCGTGGACGAACCCGATGACCTGGCCGGCGGGCATGATCGGCGCGCCCACGTAGGAGCGGACGTCCGCGTGCTCGACGAGGGGCCGGTGCGCGAGCGGGTTGCTGAGCGCGTTGTGGACGATCGCCGGCGTCCGGCGCCGCACCATCTCGGTCTCGAGCATGAGGTGGTTGAGCTGCGCGCGATGCTCGTGCCGGCCGAGCTCGACGAACTCCGCCGACCACTCCGGGTCGCCGTCGAAGTACGCGCCCTCGATCGTCCACTCCGATCCCGTCACCCGCGAGAGCACGCCGCGCTCGAGCCCGCACGCCTCGCAGATCGCCTTGGGCGCCTCCGCGAGCAGCGTGCCGAGGTCGCTGATCACGCGCAGCCGCGCGAGCGTCTCCTGGACGCGCACGAAGCTCTCGAGGCGCAGGACGACGCGGCGCTCTCGCAGCCGCCCCCGCATCGCCTCCAGCTCGACGACGAGCTCGGCGAGCGCCGCGAGGCGCTGCGACGCCGTCGAGGACTCATGGAGCTCCTCGATGGCCGTCTCGATCGCGGCGGAGGTCGCCCGCTCGAGCGGGTCGAGCCCGCGCGGGGGCCAGTCGACCTCGGCGTCGCGGTCGATCCCGACCGCCTCCGACGCCCGTTCGAGCACGCGTCGCGCCTCGTCCTCGAGCTCGGTCTGCTCGGGACGCTCGTGCCGCCCGACGAGCAGGCGCTTCCCGCGCGGCTCCCGCCGGCTCGGCGCGTCCCCCGACAGCGCCGCCGCCGGCTCGCTCGGCGATCCCGTCGTCTGCGTCACGGTCTCTCCTCCTCTCCCCGCCCGCGGCCAGGCGGGCCCGCCGCCGACCTTACCCCAGTTCCCGCCGCGCGAGGGCAGCTCACGACGAGAACGCCGGCGCCCGCTTCTCGACGAACGCCGTGACGCCTTCACGCGCGTCGGCGCCTGAGAAGAGGTCGGCGATCTCCGCCAGCTCGGTCGCGCAGCCGGCCGCGAAGTCGTCGTCGAGCGCGGACCGCACGCACCGGCGGATCGCCGCGGTCGCGCTGCGGGGAAAGGCCGCGATCGCCTCCGCGAGCGACGACGCCTCCGCGAGGGGATCGTCGGCGAGCCGGTCGGCGAGGCCCCGGTCGAGCGCCTCCGTCCCCGACATCGACCGCCCGGTGAGCATGAGGTCGAGCGCGCCCGACGGGCCGAGCACGCGGGTGAGCCGCTGGGTCCCCGCCCCGCCGGGGAGGAGCCCCAGCTTCACCTCCGGGACGCCGAGCTGCGCGGCCGGGGACACGACGCGGAGCGTGCAGGCGAGCGCGAGCTCGAGGCCGCCGCCGAGGGCCATGCCGTCGACGACCGCGATCGAGACCTGCGGGAGGCCGGCGACCTTCTCGACCGCCGCGCGCAAGGTCCCGAGGTAGGCGACGAAGCCGTCGCGGTCGCTCGCGGCCATGAGCTTGAGGTCCGCGCCGGCGACGAAGAACCGGGGCACGTCCGAGGTCACGAGGAGGACGCGCGAGGAGCCGGCGGCGATCTCGTCGAGGGCGGCGTCGAGCTCGGCGAGGAGGTCGAGGGCGAGGGCGTTCGCCGGCGGGCTCGCGAGGGCGAGCGTCGTGACGTGGCCGTCGGTCCGGTGGCTGATGAGGGGCATGTCCGCTCCGTCGTCGGGGTCGTCGTAGAGGTGTACGCGAGGTGAATGATCGCTCACGCGGAGGGCGCATCATCGCGCTTCTCGGCGGCCGGCGCGATGTCGTCCCTGCACGCCGATGACTCATGGGTGGCACGTTTTCTCCCCCCAGGAGGCATCGACGCCACGAGGGCGATGAGCGACCGTAGGAATCGCTGATTCGCACGACCGGCGCGTCGCCCGCCAGGGCACCGAGACGCGCCGCCGGACGGGAGGAAGGTCCTCATGCATCTCTGGAGCACGGCTCGCGCCTGCGCGTGCCCGATGACGGGCGGGCGCTCATGAGCATCGTCGAGCCGCCGCGAACGATCGTTCACGAAGACGGCGAGGCCGCCGCCATCACCGCTGCCGTGGACGGGGCGACGCTGCCGACGTGGCTGCGCGCCACCGTGCGCCGCCGGCCCGCCGCCGTCGCGCTCGTCGACGGCTCCTCGGGCGGGGAGCGCACGTGGACCTGGGAGGAGTACGCGACCGACGCCGCGCGGGTCGCGGCCGGCCTGCGCGGGCTCGGCGTCGGCCGGGAGGACCGCGTCGCGCTGATGATGCGCAACCGCCCGGAGTTCCACCTCGCCGACCTCGGCGCGCTCCTCCTCGCCGCGACGCCGTTCTCGATCTACAACAGCTCCTCCGCGTCGCAGATCGAGTACCTCCTCGGGCACTCGGAGGCGAAGGTCGCGATCGTCGAGGACGCCGAGTTCCTGGGTCGCGTCCTCGCCGTCCGCGACGCCCTGCCCGCCCTCGAGCACATCGTCGTCATCGACCCGTCGGCGACGCGCGAGGGCGTGCTCGCCTTCGCGGGCCTCCTCGGGAGCGAGCCGCTCGACCTCGACGAGGCGTGCGCGACCGCGCAGCCGACCGACCTCGCGAACCTCGTCTACACGTCGGGCACCACCGGGCCGCCGAAGGGCGCGATGAGCGCGCACGACCGGATCTGCTGGGTGATGGAGAGCTTCCGCCGGCGCATCGGCGTCGACATGGAGGGCAAGCGCATCCTCTCCTACCTCCCGATGGCGCACGTCCTCGAGCGCGACGTGAGCCACTACTTCCATCTCCTCACCGGGGCGGAGGTGACGACCTGCCCGGACCCGACCCAGGTCGGCGCGTACCTGCGCGACGTGCGGCCGCACTTCTTCGCCGCCGTCCCACGGGTGTGGGAGAAGCTCGCGAGCGCCCTCAACGGCGCCGAGCGCACCCCGGTGGCCGCGAAGGCCTTCCGCGACGCCGTCGAGGTCGGCCGCCGCGTCTCCCGCGCCCGCCTCGCCGGCGAGCCCATCGACGACGCCCTGCGCGACGCGCACGCGCTCGCCGACGAGGCGGTCCTCGGGCCAGCCCGCGAGGCGATCGGGCTCGACGCGTGCGAGAGCGCGTTCACCGGCGGCGCGCCGATCCCCGAGGACGTCCTCGAGTTCTTCCTCGCGCTCGGCGTCCCTCTCGGCGAGGGCTACGGCCTCACGGAGTCGACCTTCGTCGTCACCTTCGACGCGATCCGGCCGCGCGTCGGATCCGTCGGGCGCGCGCTGCCCGGCATCACGCTCGCCCTCGCGGACGACGGCGAGGTGCTCGCGCGCGGGCCGTTCGTCTTCCGCGGCTACCTCAAGGACGAGGAGAAGACGCGCGAGGCGATCGACGCCGAGGGCTGGCTCCACACGGGCGACATCGGCTCCTTCGACGACGACGGCTATCTCTGGATCGTCGACCGCAAGAAGGAGCTCATCGTCACCGCGGGCGGCAAGAACATCGCCCCCTCGAACCTCGAGGCGGCGCTGAAGGCGCACCCGCTCATCGGCCAGGTGTGCGTCGTCGGCGACCGGCGGCCGTACCTCGTCGCGGTCGTCGTCCTCGACCCCGAGGTCGCGCCCGGCTGGGCGCGCGAGCGCGGGCTCACGAGCACCGCGCTCGCCGACCTCGCCTCCGACCCCGAGGTCCGGGCCGAGGTCGCCCGGGCGGTCGGCGCGGTGAACGCCGAGGTCTCGCGGGTCGAGCGGCTCAAGCGCTTCTCGATCCTCCACGAGGAGTGGCTCCCGGACTCCGAGGAGCTCACTCCCACCATGAAGCTCAAGCGCCGGGGGATCCACGCGAAGTACGCGGAGGTCATCGAGGCGATCTACGACGGCGCCCCGGATGTCGCCGTCGCGGTCGCCGACGCCGGCGCGATGGACAACGACACGGGAGAGCAGGAATGACCACGGTGAAGGAGACGATCCCCACGCGACTCGACCCGAACGGGTCGAGGCCGCGCAACGACGTCGACGTCGAAGGGCTCGTCGACGCGGCGGGCGGGCTCGTCAACCGCCTCGTCTACTCGGACGAGGCGATCTACCAGGCGGAGCTGGAGCACGTCTTCGGACGGGCGTGGCTCTTCCTCTGCCACGCGGACCAGATCAAGGAGCCCGGCGACTACGTCACGACGTTCATGGGCGAGGACCCGGTGATCGTCGTCCGCGGCGCCGACGGCGAGGTCCGCGCCTTCCTCAACGCGTGCCGGCATCGCGGCATGCGGGTGTGCCGCGCCGACGAGGGGAACACGAGCTTCTTCCGCTGCCCGTACCACTCGTGGACCTACTCGAACGAGGGCTCGCTCACGGGCGTGCCGAAGTTCCGCCAGGCCTACGAGGGGACGCTCGACAAGGAGGACTGGGGCCTGCTCCCCGTGGCCCAGGTGTCGCAGTACCACGACCTCCTCTTCGGGACCTGGGACGCGAACGCGCCCTCCTTCGAGGACTACGTCGGCGACTTCACCTTCTTCCTCGACCTCGTCTTCAAGCGCGACCCCGCGGGCACCGAGGTCGTCGGCGGCTCGCACCGCTGGACGGTCGACTGCAACTGGAAGCACCCGGTCGAGAACTTCGCCTGCGACATGTACCACGGCCCGTCCGCGCACCAGCGGCCCGCGGAGCTGGGGATGATGGAGGAGTTCTCGGACGAGGGCTACGAGATCACCGCCGGCCTCGGCTACGTCGGGCACCAGCTCGCCCGCCACCCGAGCACGGACTTCGACAGCGACGAGACGCTGCACGGCTACTGGGCGCTGCCGAACTCCTACACGTACGAGCTGAAGGAGCAGCGCAAGCGCATCGCCGCGGAGCACGGCGAGCACGTCGCCCGCCTCATCCCGCTCGGGCACTCGACGACGTTCCCGAACTTCTCGTTCCTCGACCTCGAGAACCTCCGGCTCATCCGGGTCCAGCACCCGATGGGGCCGACGCGGACGATGATCCACCAGTACGCGTGCATCGACCGGTCGCTGCCCGCCGAGGTGAAGGAGGACCTCCGCCGGCAGTACGAGCTCGCCTTCGGTCCCGCCGGCCTGCTCGAGCAGGACGACGGCGAGAACTGGCGCGAGTGCCAGGTCGGCATGCAGGGCCACGTCGGCCGCAACCTCGACACGAACATGTGGCTCGGCCTGCGCCAGGACAAGACGGCGGCGGAGCTGCTCGGCGACGGCATCCCCGGGACGGCCGGGGGCATCTGGTCCGAGCACAACCAGCGCTGCTTCTACGCGCACTGGAAGGACTTCATGTCCTCCCGCAGCTGGGGCGAGATCGCCTCGCGGCTCGGGCGCCAGGAGCTGGCGCGATGAGCTCGGCGACCCCCACCGCGACCGAGGCGGCGATGGTGCTCCACTGGCAGGTCGAGCAGTTCCTCTATCGCGAGGCGATGCTCCTCGACGAGCGCCGCTTCGACGAGTGGCTCGCGCTCTTCTCCGTCGACGCGACGTACAAGGCGCCGACGCGGGTCACGCGCGAGGACACGGGCGACGCGGGGCTCGGCGACCTCCACATCTTCGACGACGGGTACGGCGAGCTCGAGCTGCGCGTCCAGGGCCTCCAGGTCCGCAGCGCGTGGGCCGAGATCCCGCCGTCGCGTTCGCGGCGCACGATCGCGAACGTCCGCGTCGAGCCGCGCGAGGACGGCGACCTCCTCGTCCACTCGAACTTCCTCGTCTACCGCAGCCGTCTCGAGACGGTGGAGCACTTCTTCTCCGGGCGCCGCGAGGACGTCCTGCGGCCCCGCGGCGAGGGCGACTTCCAGATCCGCGAGCGGCTGATCCTGTTCGACAACGTCGCGTTCCAGTCGGACAACATCAGCCTCATGTTCTGAGCGGATCGATCCACCACACCACGACAAGGAAGACACACATGGCATCGATCGCGAAGCTCGGGCACGTCGCGCTCATCACGCCCGACCTCGACACCTCCGTCTGGTTCTGGCGCGACGTCGTCGGCCTCGAGGAGGTCGCACGGGACGACGGCACCGTCTACCTCCGCGCGTGGGGCGAGTTCGAGCACCACTCGCTCAGCCTCACCGAGGGCCCGGGGGCGGGCATCGACCACATCGGCTGGCGCGCCGGCGCCGGGGCCGACGTCGGCGCCTACGCCGAGTCGCTCGCCGCGGCGGGCGCCGAGGTCGAGCGCGTCCCGGCCGGCTCCGAGCTCGGGCAGGGCGAGTCCATCCGCTTCCTCGTCCCCGAGGGCGGCGGCCATCCGTTCGAGATCTACTTCGACGTCGAGAAGCCGCAGGCACCCGAGGGCCGCCGCTCGCGGCTCAAGAACAACACGGCGCGCATGTTCGACCACGGCATCTCGCCGCGGCGCATCGACCACGTCAACCTGTGGACGGCGAACCCCGCGCCCCCGAAGCAGTGGATCCAGGACCACATGGGCTTCAAGGAGCGGGAGTTCGTCCAGATGACCGACGGGCCGCTCGTCGGCACGTGGATGGCGGTGACGTCGCTCGTCCACGACGTCGCGTACTTCGCCGACCCCGACCAGCAGACCGGGCGGTTCCACCACCTCTCCTACTACCAGGACAACTTCCAGGACGTCCTGCGCGGGCTCGACATCCTCCTCGAGCACGGGATCACCCCGGACCTCGGGCCGGGCCGCCACGGCATCAGCCAGGCGTTCTTCACCTACGTCCGCGATCCGGGCAGCGGTCACCGGCTCGAGCTCTTCTCCGGCGGGTACCACATCTTCGACCCGGACTGGGAGCCGATCGAGTGGCGCGAGACGGACCTCAAGGAGGGGCTCGTCTGGTGGGGCGCCGAGTACCAGCCGGGGACCGGGCACCTCATGGACTCGACGACGCCGTGCCGGGTCGAGGCCGCCGCGGGGGCCGGGGCATGACGCGCCTCGCCGGCGCCCCGGTGTCGGAGCTCTCGGTCGAGACCCGCGGCTACGAGACGCGCGGCCTGCGGGCCGGGGAGGGCTCCGACACCGCGGTGCTCCTCCTCCACGGCGGAGGCGCGGGTGCGCAGGCGGCCTCGAACTGGCGGCTGACGCTCCCCGTCCTCGGCGAGCACTTCGACACGATCGCCCCGGACCTCCTCGGGTTCGGCGACACGACGCACCCCGAGGACCCGCCGCTCGGGCCGAAGGCGTGGCTGGAGCTGCGCGTCGAGCAGCTCGTCGCCATCCTCGACGCGCTCGGCCACGAGCAGGCGGTCCTCGTCGGCAACTCGCTCGGCGGCGCGCTCGCCCAGCACATGGTCGTCGCGCACCCCGACCGGGTGTCGAAGCTCGTCCTCATGGGCTCGGGCGGCGCGCCGTTCGTCCCCGGCGAGCCGCTCATGCGCCTGCTGCGCTTCTACGAGGACCCGACCCGGGAGAACCTGCGCGACATCATGCGCAGCTTCGTCTACGACCTCGACGGCTTCGGGGACGTCGACGCGCTCGTCGACGCGCGGCTCGAGAACGCGCTGCGCGAGGACGTCCAGCGCTCGTGGCGCGCGATGTTCACGAGCCCCGACGGGCAGCCGGTCCGCGAGCTCGGCGTCGGCGAGGACGCGGTCCGCGCGATCGCGCAGCCGACGCTCGTCGTCCACGGCCGCGAGGACCGGATCATCCCGGCCGAGGCGAGCACGTGGCTCCACGAGCGCATCCACCTCTCGGACCTCGTCGTGCTCGGCCGCTGCGGGCACTGGGCGATGCTCGAGCGGCCCGAGGCCTTCAACCGCATCGTCACCGACTTCGTCCGGACCGGGGAGGTCTGAGCCATGGCACATCCGCTGCTGTCCCTCGAGTGGATCGAGGAGTACCAGAAGCGCTGGAACGCGAACGAGAAGGCGATCGAGGGGTCGAAGGGCCTCGAGGCGCTCATCGAGATGATCGTCACCGACCAGGACGACCGGCCACCGGTCCAGATCCGCGTGACGAGCGACGGGACCTCCGACTACGCCGGCGCGCCGCTCGACGGCGAGGAGCCGTTCTTCCGGCTCAGCGCGACGACCGAGACGTGGCGCAAGGTGGGCCACGGCGAGATCGGCATCAAGCGCGCCGTCACCGGGCCCATCAAGTTCCAGGGGAGCCTCATGACCGCCCTCAAGTACATGGGCGGGCTCGAGGCCGGGCTGCGGCAGTTCGGCGAGGTGCCGACCGTCGAGTGGGACGGCGCCGCGGCATGAGCGTCGTCCCCGAGGCGGAGACGCCACCGCCTGAGAACGTCGTCGCGAAGCTGAGCAACGAGTACGCGACGGTCTGGCTCGAGCTCGACCGCGGCGCGAACAGCCCGCGTCTCGTCGTCCACTCGCTGCGCGACCACGAGCGGGTCGAGCTCGACCCGATGTCGCTCGCGCTGCTCTGCCAGCTCGACACCGAGGTGCTCGGCCTCCTCGCCGACATCGCGAAGGACTCGGGCGCCCGCCGCGAGTTCCACGCCTGGCGCGACGAGGTGCGCGCGCGGCAGAGCAGGACCACCACACCATGAGGGGAGAAGCCATGCAGCTGCAGGATCAGGTCATGCTCGTCGTCGGCGGAGCGTCCGGCATCGGTCGCGGCGTCGTCGACGGCGCGCTCGCCGCCGGAGCACGCGTCGCCGTCCTCGACCTCGACGGCGAGCGCCTCGCGGGGCTCGCCGAGCAGCACGGCGACGCGGTCGTCCCGACCGTCGGCGACGCGACGTCGCTCGAGGCCAACGAGGAGGCGGTCGCCCGCGCCCTCGAGGCCTACGGCCGCATCGACAGCCTCGTCCTCGTCGTGGGGGTGTGGGACTACTTCGTCGGGATCAACGACATGCCCAAGGAGAAGCTCGCCGACGCGTTCGACGAGCTCTTCCGCACGAACGTCGGGAGCACGCTCCTCTCGATCAAGGCGGCGCTCCCTGCCCTGCTCGAGAGCGAGGGCAACATCGTCCTCACGCTCTCGAACTCGGCGTTCTACCCGGCCGGGGGCGGGGCGCTCTACACCGCCTCGAAGTTCGCGGTGCGCGGGCTCGTCCACGAGCTCGCCTACGAGCTGTCGCCGAAGGTGCGCGTCAACGGCGTCGCGCCCGGCGGCACGCCGACCGAGCTGCGCGGGCTGAAGACGCTCGGCCAGGACGGGATGCGCCTCGGCGAGATCCCCGACGTCGAGGAGCTCATCCGCTCGACGAACCCCCTGGGCGTCGTGCCCTCGCCGGCCGATCACGCGTCGAGCTACCTCTTCCTCGCCTCGCGGGCGATGACGCCCGCCGTCACGGGGACGATCATCCACTCGGACGGAGGGATCGGCGTCCGTGGACTCACCCAGGTCGCGGGCCTCGTCGAGGCCTGAGCACCTGCCGCTCCGCGACGGTGGGGACCCGGCCCGCGCGTCCGCGCGGGCCGGTCGTCGTGCTGCGCCGCGATCAGGCGGGGACGGGCTCGGCGGGCCGCGCGCGCGGCGCGAGGTCGAGCGCGTCGGCGAGCGCGGCGTCGTGGGCGCTCGGGCTCCCGAACAGGGCCTTCGCGGTGTAGGCGCGGCGCATGAGGAGGTGCAGGTCGTGCTCCCACGTGAAGCCGACGGCCCCGTGGAGCGCGAGCGCGCTGTCGGCGACGCCGGCGGCCGCGGTTCCGGCGAAGGACTTCGCGACGGCGGTCGCCTTGTCGCGGTCGGGGTGCCCCGCCTCGGTCGTCCAGGCGGCGTAGTACACCGCCGAGTGCGCCGTCTCGACGGCGACGAGCATGTCGGCGGCACCGTGCTTGACGGCCTGGAACGAGCCGACGGGCACGCCGAACTGCTCCCGCTGGCCGACGTACTCCACGGTCATCGCGAGCATCCCGGCGGCGGCGCCGAGCGCGTCGGCGGCGGCGAGGACGCTCGCACGGGCCCGGAGGTCGTCGAGGTCGCCGGCGGGGCCGAGGTCGGCGGACGCGGCGCCGCTCAGGGAGACCCCCGCGATCGAGCGGCCGACGTCCAGGAGGTCCCGCGGGTCGAGCGCCACGCCGTCGGCGCCGGCGTCGACGGCGTGGAGGCGGTCGCCGGCGACCGCGAGCAGCGTGTCGGCCTCGGGCGCCCCGAGCACGTGCGGCACGGCGCCGTCGGCCCCGCCGCCGCTCACCTCGACGTCCCCCGGCCGCGCGGTGTCGGCGCGCATGAGGAGGACCGGCCGGGCGGCGTCGTCGGCGAGCCGGGCGAGGAGGTCGGCGCCGCCGTCGCCCGCCTGCGCGAGGAGCGCGCCCGCGAGCGCGCCGGTGAGGACGGTCGAGCCCGGGACGGCGGCCCGCGCGAGCTCCTCGACGAGGATCGCCTGCTCGACGACGCCTCCGCCCTGGCCGCCGGCCTCCTCCGGGATGCCGATGCCGCCCCAGCCCTGCTGCGCCGCGACCGACCGCAGCGCCGCGGGCTCACCGGACTCGATGTCGCCCCGCGCGCGCTCGATCGGGATCTCGCGCTGGAGCGCGCCGCGGATCGACTCGCGCAGGAGGTTCTGTTCGTCGGTGAAGGCGAAGCGCATGCGACGACTATAAACGATGGTTCATCACCTGTGGCAGTCCTTCGTCGCTTACGGATGAGTCCTGATGTGATATCTGTAAACGTACGTTCACGATCTGACGGGATGCGACATGGACTTCGGTGACTCGGAGAAGGAAGCGGGATTCCGCGCGGAGGTGCGGGCCTGGATGGAGGCGACGGTCGCCTCGCTGCCGGAGCAGGAGCCGACGGACCTCGAGGAGCGCCTCGAGTACTTCCGCGTGTGGCAGCGTCAGGTCCACGCCGCGGGGTACGCCGGCCTCTCGTGGCCGCAGGAGTACGGCGGGCGCGGCGCGTCGATCATGGAGCGCGCGATCTGGGCCGAGGAGCTCGACCGGGCCGGCGCTCCCGATCCGGTGAACGGCATCGGCGAGGGCTTCGCGGGTCCGACGATCATCGAGTTCGGGACCGACGAGCAGAAGCGCCGCTTCCTCGAGCCGATCCTGCGCGGCGACGAGATCTGGTGCCAGCTCTTCTCGGAGCCCGAGGCGGGGTCCGACCTCGCCGGGCTGCGCACGCGCGCGGAGCAGGTCGAGGGCGGCTGGCGGATCACCGGCCAGAAGGTGTGGACGAGCCGCGCGCAGATCGCGGACTTCGGCATCCTCCTCGCGCGGACCGGGGGTGAGCGCCACAAGGGGATCACGTACTTCCTCATCCCGATGCGGCAGGAGGGCGTCACGGTCCGGCCGCTGCGTCAGATCACCGGCGAGGCGGAGTTCAACGAGGTCTTCCTCGCGGAGGCCTTCGTCGCCGACGAGAACCGGCTCGGCGAGGTCGGCGAGGGCTGGCGCATCGCGCTCGCGACGCTGCAGTACGAGCGCGCGACGATCGCGCTCGGGCGCGTCAACGTCCAGCGCTGGATGGAGGAGCTCATCGACCTCGTCCGCAGGACGGGCGCCGGGGAGGACCCGCTCGTGCGCCAGCGCGTCGCGAAGCTCTACGGCCGCGCCCTCGTCCACCGGCTCACCGCGCTGCGCGCGCTGACGCGCATGGAGAAGGGCGAGCCGCCCGGGCCGGAGACGTCGGTGGGCAAGCTCTTCATCACGCCGCTCCTCGTCGAGATGTCCGACCTCGCCGTCGAGGTGCAGGGGATGAGCGGCCTCTATCTCGACGAGGGGACCGACATGCGCTCCGAGGGCCGGTGGCAGAGGCGCGCCCTCTGGGCCCGGGGCATGTCGCTCGCCGGCGGGACGCCGCAGATCCAGCGCAACATCGTCGCCGAGCGCGTGCTCGGCCTTCCCCGCTGAAAGGCAGCGACATGAGCTACGAGGACATCCGCCTGGAGATCGACCGCGGTCTCGGGACGATCACCATCGACCGCCCGAACCGGCTGAACGCCCTGCGGGCGCAGACCGTCGAGGAGCTGATGCACGCGTTGAAGCGCGCCTGGGCGTCGTCCGACGTCGGCGTCATCGCGATCACCGGCGCCGGCGACCGGGCGTTCTGCACCGGCGGCGACCAGAAGCAGAAGGCCGAGACCGGCGACTACGGTCCGAGCGACAGCGGTCTCTTCGAGATCGAGCAGCTCCAGCGGCTCATCCGCGAGGTGCCCAAGCCGGTCATCGCCGCCGTCAACGGCTACGCGATCGGCGGAGGCCACGTCCTCCATCTCATCTGCGACCTCACGATCGCCGCCGACCACGCGCGCTTCGGTCAGACCGGCCCGAAGGTCGGGTCGTTCGACGCGGGCTTCGGGACCGGCCTCCTCTCGCGGACGGTCGGCGAGAAGCGCGCGAAGGAGATCTGGTTCCTCTGCCGCCAGTACGACGCGGAGACCGCGGAGCGCTGGGGCCTCGTCAACCGGGTCGTCCCGGCCGACGAGCTCGCCGCCGAGGTGCGCCGGTACGCCGACGAGATCCTCGCGCTCTCGCCGATGGCGCTCCGCTACCTCAAGAACTCCTTCGCGGCCGACACCGAGCACCTCGCCGGGCAGGGGCGCCTCGCCTTCACCGGCCTGTGGAACTTCACCGAGAGCGACGAGGCGCACGAGGGCGTCGCCGCCTTCAACGAGAAGCGCGCACCGGACTTCTCGCAGTACCGCGCGAACGCGTCGGTCTGAGCGTCACGCCTCGGCGCCGCGTCCGGCGGATGCGGCGACGAGGCGTCCGATCGCCTCGGCGATCTCCGCGGGCCGGTGCTCCTCGATGAAGTGGCCCTCGCCCGCGAAGACGCGGAGGTCGTCGTCCATCTGGGGGAGCGCCTCGCGCCACTGCGCGACGACGCTCGCCTTGCCGCAGGGGTCCCAGTCGCCGAAGACCCCGGCGGCGCCGATCGCCGCCCCGTCGGGCCCCCAGGCCGGCGTGATCCGCTCCTGGATCTCGCGGTAGAACGCGCGGTTGTCCTGGGTCCCGCGGGTCGGGTCCTCGTAGGTGTAGCCGTGGCCCCAGACCGGCGTCTGGCGGACCATGCGCTTCGAGCTGCGCGCGTTCGCGCGCGAGGCGAACTGGTCGCGGAACACGGCGAGCTCGTCGGCGTCCGGGTGCGGCAGCCGGCCCGCGCGGTGCCCGGCGATGTACCGCGCGTAGGAGGCCATGAGTCCCGCGTAGGACATGCGCGCGATGCCCACCGCGAACGCCGCGTGCGTCCCCCAGAGCCGGTCGGGGACGACCTTCGCCGAGCGCGCCCACGGGAAGACGAGGGGCACGGGGAAGTTCGTGTAGGTGAGCCCGTCGGGCGGCATCGGGAAGACCGTCGTGTTGAGCGCGACGAGGCCGCGGACGCGCTCCGGCGCACCGAGGAGGAGGGCGCCGATGCCGATCGGGCCGCCCCAGTCGTGGACGACGAGCGTGATGTCGCGGAGGTCGAGGGCCTCGACGAACGCGCGGAGGTTCTCGGCATGGTGCATGTCGACCATCTCGAAGCGCGCCTGGTCGGAGCGGCCGAACCCGATGTGGTCGGGGACGATGACGCGGGCCCCTCCCGCGAGCTCGGGCCGGTCCGCGAGCGCCGCGACGACGCGCCGGTAGGTGTACGAGCACTCGGGGTTGCCGTGGACGAGGAGGACGACGGGTGCGTCGTCGCCAGCGTCGCCGAGTCGTCGCTCGACGAAGAAGACCTTGCGGCCCTCGTCGGGCCCGCCGGGAAGCGTCAGCCACCGGCCGGTGCCGCCCAGGGCGTAGTCGCCGGGCACGTCGCGCAGGACGGTGTCGCCGGGGGTGTCGGTGATCGTGGGGGCGCTCATGTGCGCCGACTGTAGTGGTGACGCTCCACCAGATCAGCCCGGTTGACATGTGAATCCAGATTCACAATAGTCGAGGCATGACGACGATCGAGTCCGTGCCGTCCGCCGCGCTCGACCCCGCGCGCGCGGTCCTCAACCAGCCTCCGCCGCTCGAGCCCGTCGATCACGCCGCGACATGGGCGGCGCTCGACGAGGGCCTGCGCCGCGAGGGCGCCGACTGGGCTCTCGACCGCGTGCGGGAGGTCGGTCGCCTCGCCGGCACCCCGGAGGCGCGGGCGCACGGCCTCCGCGCCGAGCGCAACGAGCCGCGCCTGGTGACGCACGACCGCTACGGCCACCGCGTCGACGAGGTCGAGCTCGACCCGTCGTGGCACTGGGCGCTCGGGCGGGCGATCGAGCACGGCATCCACGCCCTCCCGTGGCGCGAGGAGCGCGCGGGCGCGCACGTCGCCCGCGCCGCGATGCTCATGCTCTGGAGCAACGTCAACGCGGGCGTCCTCTGCCCGATCTCGATGACCTACGCCGTCGTCCCGGCCCTGCGCGAGAGCGCCCCGGACCTCGCCGCGGCGTGGGAGCCGCGCCTCACCTCGACGGACCCCGACGGATTCGCCCTCTCCGGGATGGCGATGACCGAGAAGCAGGGCGGCTCCGACGTGCGGGCGAACGTCAGTCGCGCGGTCGACGGCGGCGACGGGACGTGGCGGATCACCGGCCACAAGTGGTTCTGCTCGTACCCGCCCTGCGACGTCTTCCTCGTCCTCGCGCAGACCGCTGAGACGCCCGGCGCGCCGTCGTGCTTCCTCGTCGAGCGCGGTCCGGGGATGGAGTTCCAGCGCCTCAAGGACAAGCTCGGGACGCGCTCGCTGCCGTCGAGCGAGGTCGAGCTCCGCGACGTCCCCGCGCGGCTCGTCGGCGAGGAGGGGCGCGGCGTGAAGGCGATCATCACGATGGTCAACCACACGCGGCTCGACTGCCTCCTCGGCGCGGCGTCGGGCATGCGGCGCGGCGTCCTCGAGGCGATCCACCACGCCCGCCACCGCGCCGCGTTCGGCGCCCCGCTCGTCGACCAGCCGGCGATGCGCAACGTCCTCGCCGACCTCGCGATCGAGTCCGAGGCCGCCACCGTCACGTCGCTGCGCATCGCGCGCGCCTACGACTCCGACGACTCCGACGAGCCGGCGTTCCGCCGCTTCGCGACGGCGGTCGTGAAGTACTGGCAGTGCAAGCGCGCCGCGGCGCACGCGGCCGAGGCGCTCGAGTGCCTCGGCGGCAACGGCTACGTCGAGGAGTCGGGGATGCCGCTCCTCTACCGCGACGCGCCGCTCGGCGGGATCTGGGAGGGATCGGGCAACGTCGCGGCGCTCGACGTCCTCCGCGCGCTCGTGAAGGAGCCCGAGGGCCTGCCCGCCTTCCTGGCCGAGTGCGACCTGGCGGCCGGCGCCGACGCCCGGCTCGACGCGCACCTCGCCGCGGTCCGCGCGAGCGTCGGCGCGCTCGGCGATGCGGAGGCCGCGCAGTTCGGCGCTCGGCGCCTCGTCGAGGACCTCGCCGTCGCGCTGCAGGGGAGCCTCCTCGTCCGTCACGCGCCGCCGGCGGTCGCCGACGCCTTCTGCGCGGCCAGGCTCGGTGGCGGCGGCGGCCGCGTGTACGGGACGCTCCCCGCGGGCGTCGACGCGGCGGCGATCATCGAGCGCGCGGTGCCCGCATGACCCTCATCCCCGTCGACGAGCTGCGGACGATGACCTACGAGGTCGCGGACCGCGTCTGCCGGGTCACCCTCGACCGTCCCGACCGCGGCAACGGCCTCACCCCGCGGCTCATCGCCGAGCTCGCCGACTGCGTCGAGCGCGCCGACCTCGACCCGGAGGTCCACGTCGTCCTCCTCGCCGGGAACGGCAAGGGGTTCTGCGGCGGGTACGACCTCGTCGCGAGCGCCGAGGGGATGGGCGAGGAGGAGCGTGGCTTCGGGCAGGGCGACGACCTCGCCCCCCCGCCGGGCTCGCCGGTCGACCCGGTCGTCATCGCGCGCAACCACGACCCCGGGCGCACGTGGGACCCGATGGTCGACCACGCCTTCATGAGCCGCAACGTGCGCGCGTTCATGTCGCTCTTCCACGCGACGACGCCGGTCGTCTGCAAGGTCCACGGCTTCTGCGTCGCGGGGGGCACGGACCTCGCGCTGTGCTCCGACCTCCTCGTCATCGCCGCCGACGCGAAGATCGGCTATCCGCCGGCGCGGGTGTGGGGCTCGCCGACGACGTCGATGTGGACGCACCGGCTGGGCCCCCAGCGGGCGAAGCGGCTCCTCTTCACCGGCGACTGCCTCTCGGGCGAGGAGGCGGTCGAGTGGGGGCTCGCGATCGAGGCTCCGGCGCCCGGCGAGCTCGACGCCCGGACGGAGGTCCTCGTCGAGCGGATCGCCCGCATGCCGCTCAACCAGCTGCAGATGATGAAGCTGCTCGTCAACCAGGAGGTCGCCTCGCAGGGGCTGCCGGCGACCCAGCTCATCGGGACCGTCTTCGACGGCATCACGCGGCACACGCCCGAGGGGTACGGGTTCCAGCAGCGCGCCGCCGAGGTCGGGTTCCGCGCGGCGGTCCGGGAGCGCGACGACCCGTTCGGCGACGCCGGATCGTCGACGTTCAAGGGATGAGCGGCGCGGCCCCCCGCAGGACGACGGCCCGCGGCGAGGCGACGCGCGAGCGGCTCGTCGCGGCCGCCCGCGACGTCGTCGCCGAGGAGGGCTACGGCGCGACGTCCGTCGCCTCCGTCGCACGCCGGGCGGGGGTCGCGGCGAGCGCGCTCTACCGGCACTTCCCGTCGAAGGGCGAGCTCTACGCCGAGGTCTTCCGCGGCGTCTGCACGCGCGAGCTCGCGGCGATGCGCGCGGCAGCCGACGAGGCGCCGCCGGGCACGCGTGCCGTCGATCGCATCGCCGCGGTCCTGCAGACCTTCGCCGGCCGGGCTCTCGCGAACCCGCGCCTCGCGTGGGCGCTCATCGCCGAGCCGGTCGATCCGCTCGTCGAGGCCGAGCGGCTCGACTACCGCCGCCGGTACACGGAGGGTCTCGTCGGCCTCGTCGACGAGGCCGTCGCCGCCGGCGAGATCCCCGCTCAGGACGCCCGGCTCACCGCGGCCGCCCTCGTCGGCGGCGTCGGCGAGGCGCTCGTCGGGCCGCTGTCCCCGCTGTCCTCGCCACCCCCCGACAAGGAGGCCGTCATGCAGTCGCTGTCCACGTTCGTCCGCCGCGCGATCGGGGCGAGGTCGTGAGCGCGGCCGAGCCCGGCGCCGTCCGCGTCGAGCGCTCCGGTCCGGTGACGACCGTGCTGCTCCACCGGCCGCACGCCCGCAACGCCGTGGACGGTCCCACCGCGCAGGCGCTCGCCGACGCGTTCCGCGCCTTCGAGGCCGATGACGACGCGCTCGTCGCGGTCCTCCACGGCGAGGGCGGCGTCTTCTGCGCCGGGGCCGACCTCAAGGCGATCGGCACGGAGCGGATGAACCGCGTGGAGGACGAGGGCGACGGACCCATGGGCCCGTCGCGGATGCGCCTCTCCAAGCCGGTCGTCGCGGCGATCGAGGGCCATGCGGTCGCGGGCGGTCTGGAGCTCGCCTGCTGGTGCGACCTCCGCGTCGCGGCGAGCGACGCCGTGCTCGGCGTCTTCTGCCGCCGCTGGGGCGTCCCGCTCATCGACGGCGGCACCGTCCGGCTGCCGCGGCTCATCGGCGAGAGCCGGGCGATGGACCTCGTCCTCACGGGCCGGCCCGTCGACGCCGAGGAGGCGCTGCAGATCGGCCTCGTCAACCGCGTCGTCGAGCCGGGGGCGACGCGCGCGGCGGCCGAGGCGCTCGCGGCCGAGATCGCCGGGTTCCCCCAGACGTGCATGCGGGCCGACCGCATGAGCGTCCTCGAGCAGGACGGCCTCTCCGAGGACGCCGCGATCGCCAACGAGCTGCGTCACGGCCGGCGCGCGCTGAACGACGAGCTCGCGCAGAACGTCGGCCGCTTCGTCGCGGGCGCGGGCCGCGGCGGCTCGTTCGACGACTGACCCGAGACGCCGCGCCGGGCACGCGCACCCGCGCCCCCGCCGGCCGGGTGTGTCGGAATGAGCCCAGCCCCCGGGCTCATTCCGACACACCCGGGTCCGGGCGGAGGTGGGGGTGGGGGCGCAGGCGGACGTGGTCGCCCACGCGCAGGCCGGCAAGCGCCGCGCCGCCGGCCGGCAGCTCGAGCGCCGCTCGCGCGCCCCGGCACGTCGCCGACCGCCAGGGACGCAGGTGCGAGGCCACGCCCAGCACGACGTCGTCGGCGTCGAGGAAGACGACGTCGATCGGGAAGCGCATGAAGGCCGTGTGGACCGATGCGCACGGCCGCAGGAGGAGAGCCTCGTCGGCGGCGAGCGCGCGCCGGCCGAGCAGGCCGCGCAGGCGAGCCCAGGGCGTGTGGGCGAGTGCGCAGGGGACGTCCGTCCGGCGTGTCATCGCGACGCACCGTACGCCTGTCGTCCTGCCCCCTGTGGCCTCGGCACAAACCCTCCGCAGAACCTCGGCTGACCGTCACGACGCGCGACGCATTCTCGGGACCTACGGTCGAAAGGCATCCCGATCACCGACCGAGGAGAGAGTGATGGAGGAGACGCGGACCCGCACCCCCAGGGTTCTCGCGATCGACGCCGGCGGCACGATGACCGACACGTTCATCGTCGATGAGTCCGGTCGCTTCGTCGTGGGCAAGGCCCAGTCGACCCCCGACGACGAGAGTCGCGGATTGATGGCGTCCGCCGAGGACGCGATGCGCCAGTGGGACATGACCGTCGACGAGACGTTCCCCGGCATCCGCTCCGGCGTCTTCAGCGGCACGGCGATGCTCAACCGCCTCCTGTCGCGCAAGGGCCTCGACGTCGGCGTCATCGTCACGGCCGGCCAGGAGGACTCGCTCCAGATGGAGCGCGGCATCCAGACCTACCTGGGATACAGCTACGCCGACCGCCTCCACATCGCGACGCACCACCACAACCCGCCGCTCGTCCCGCGCCATCGGGTCTTCGGCGTCCGCGGCCGCATCGACCTCTTCGGCAACGAGGTCCTCCCGCTCCGCGAGGAGGACGTCCGCGACGCCGCCGCCCAGCTCCTCGACGCCGGCGTCAAGGGCATCTGCGTGAGCCTCCTCTTCAGCTACCGCAACCCGCAGCACGAGGCGCGGGTGAAGGAGATCCTCCTCGAGGAGAAGGAGAAGCGAGGTAGCAACGGGGACTGCCCGCTCTTCATCTCCTCCGAGCTCTACCCGAGCCGCCGCGACTTCCCGCGGCTCAACACGACGGTCATCGAGGGCTATGCCGCCGAGCCGTCCCGCAAGACGCTCTCCGCCGTCCGCGACCGTACGAAGGAGGCCGGCGCGGGGTTCGAGCTCCGCGTCATGGCCTCGCACGGCGGCACGATCTCGATCGACGCCGACCAGCTCGCGACGACGCTCGTCTCGGGTCCGATCGGCGGCGTCGTCGGCTCGCGCTGGCTCGCCGACCAGGTGGGCCTGCGCAACGTCCTCTCGACCGACATCGGCGGGACGTCGTTCGACATGGCGCTCCTCGTGAACCGCAAGTACGACGTCACGTCGACGCCGAACGTCGCGAAGTTCATGCTCAACATGCCGCTCGTCCAGATGGACTCGGTCGGTGCGGGGTGCGGCTCGTTCGTCCGCATCGACCCCAGCGCGCGCCGGCCCGAGATCGGCCCCGACTCCGCGGGCGCCGACATCGGCGTCTCGTGGCCGGACGGCGGCATCGAGACCGTCTCGATCACCGACCTCAACCTCGTCCTCGGCCGCCTCAACCCCGACTACTTCCTCGGCGGGCAGGTGACGCTCGACATGGAGCGCGCGAAGGCCGAGGTGAAGCGGCAGGTCGCCGACCCGCTCGGCCTCGGCGTCGAAGAGGCGGCGGCCGGCGTCGTCGAGCTGTTCGACACCCAGCTGCGCAACGAGGCCGTCGGCCGCATCCTCGGCAAGGGGTACTCGCCCGCCGACTTCACCCTCCTCTGCTACGGCGGAGGCGGGCCGCTCCACGTCGCGGGCTACACCGCCGGGATCCCCTACCAGCAGGTCCTCATCCCCGAGTGGGCGGCGGGCTTCAGCGCCTTCGGCTGCGCCTGCGCGGAGTTCGAGTACCGCTTCGACCGCCAGGTCGACCTCCCGCTCATGCCCAGCCAGACGCCCGAGGAGCGGGCCGCGATGGTGCAGCTCGTGTCGCAGACGTGGCGTGCGCTCGAGGACCGCGTCCGAGCCGAGTTCGCGAAGTCCGGGCAGGGCGGGGCGAACGGCGAGGAGGTCGAGTTCACCCACATGGTCCGCATGCAGTACTACGGCCAGCTCGTCGACATCGAGGTCGACTCGCCGGGCGCGGACCTCTCGACCGCCGAGGACGCCGACGCCCTCTGCGAGCAGTTCGAGAAGACCTACCAGCGCATGTACGCCCGGGCCTCCTCCTCGCCCGAGCTCGGCTACCTCGTCGCCCAGGCGATCGTGAAGGGCTCGGTGCCCGTCGAGCAGCCGCAGCTCCCGACGCTCGAGCGGCAGGAGGGGACCCCACCGAACAAGATGACCCGCCCCGTGTGGTGGAAGGACGGCTGGACCGACACGCCGGTCTACGAGATGACCGACGTCCGGCCTGGTCACCGGCTCGAGGGTCCCGCGATCCTCGAGGCCGAGTCGACGACGTTCCCGATCCCGCCCGATCGCAAGGCGTGGATGGACGAGCACGGCATCTTCCACCTCGAGAACAAGACCCAGGAGGCCTGACCCCATGGCCACGATCGAAACCCTCCGCGGCCTCGAGCCGAAGGACAGCAAGCCCATCGGGTGGGACGGGCAGACGCTCGCCCAGATGCTCGCCCACTCGGAGGACACGTTCGAGACGACCGGCTACTACCAGGGCCTCGAGCGGCTCGCGATGAAGGAGGAGGACCCCCTCCACTTCGAGAAGCTCTTCTCGCGCGTCCGCGGCGGCATGGTGTCCGCCCGCGAGACGGCCCTCAACATCTCGGCCTCGCCGATCGTCCGCGAGCTCGGTGAGATCTGCTTCGCGCTCTACACGCCGGAGGGCGACAACATCGCCCTCTCGACGGGCATCATCGTCCACGTCCACACGATGAGCGAGGCCATCAAGTTCATGGTCCGCAACGGGTGGGAGGACAACCCGGAGATCCGTCCCGGCGACATCTTCGCGAACAACCAGCCGACGATCGGCGACGTCCACAACGCCGACGTCCAGACGTTCGTCCCGATCTTCGACCCCGAGGGCTCCGGTGAGCTCATCGCGTGGGCGGGCGGCGTCATCCACGTCATGGACATCGGCGCGACGACGCCGGGTGGCGTCTGCGTCGCGCCGACGACGCGGTTCGACGACGGCATCGACCTCCACTGCATGAAGATCGGGGAGGAGGACACGATCGCGCAGTGGCACATGAAGCGCGTCTCGATGCAGTCGCGCGCGCCGGGCCTCTACATCCTCGACGAGCGCTGCCGCCTCGCGGGCTGCCACATGATCCGCGACGCGGTGGAGCGGCTCTGCCTCGAGGAGGGCACTGAGACGTTCAAGAGCTTCACCCGCGAGGCGATCGAGGACGGGCGCCGCTCGTTCAAGACCCGCGCGCGGTCGCTCCTCGTGCCGGGCCGCTACCGCTCCGCCGGCTTCACCGAGGCCCGCTACGCGGACAAGACGGAGATGCCCAAGCGCGCCCGTCGCGATCTCATCATCCACGGCTCCTACGAGGCGGTCGTCGACAAGGACGGCCACTGGACGACCGACCTGCGCGGCAGCTCCGCGTGGGGCTGGCACTCGTTCAACGCGACGCCGGCCGCCCAGCAGGGCATGCAGTGGATCCTGTTCACGCAGACCCTCATCTGCAACGACAAGATCAACGACGGCGCGTACTACGCGACCGACCTCCACCTCACGCCGGGGACGTGGGCCGATCTCGGCGACGCGCCGTGCTCGTCCTCGTTCCCGTGGATGCCGATGTTCGCGACGTCGACCGGCTACATGCGGGCGATCTCGCGGGCGCTGCAGTCGCGCGGCTACATCGAGGAGATCATGGGGACCTACACCGTCCCCGGCAACGTCGCGCAGGGCGGCGGCATCGACCAGTACGGGCAGGTCTCGGGCTTCATGAACTTCGAGATCGGCGCCCAGGGCCAGGGCGGCAAGTACTGCCTCGACGGCCTCGACTACGGCTCGGCGGTGTTCAACCCCGAGGGCGACATGGGCGACATCGAGATGTGGGAGCTCGTGAAGCCGATGATCTACCTCGGCCGTCGCATCAAGCCGTACACGGGCGGCGTCGGCCGCCACCGCGGCGGCTCCTCCTTCGAGTCGCTGCTCCTCGTCCACTCGACCCCGGACTTCGAGGTCGAGAACATCGGGGCGGGCGGGATGTTCATGTCGCCGGGCCTCTTCGGCGGCTACCCGGGCGCGATGGCCTACGTCCACAACATCTACGACTCGACGCTCATCGAGCAGGCGCAGAACGGCGAGGCCTACCCGGTCGCGGACGTGAGCGGCGAGGAGCAGGCGCTGCAGGCGATCGGCGGCCGGCACGAGGTGAAGCAGGACCCGTTCACCCTCATGCAGGCGATGAAGCACGGCGACGTCTACCTCTCGAGCGGCCGCGGCGGCGGCGGGCTCGGCGATCCGCTCCTGCGTCCCGACGAGAAGATCGACGAGGACATCGCCGGCGGGCACATCCAGCCCGAGTGGGCCGAGAGGGCCTACGGCCGCAAGGACCGCGAGGCGGTGCGCAAGCAGCGCCTCGAGCGGTCCCGCGACGTGAGCGAGTGGTGGTCCGAGCAGCGCCAGCGGATCCTCGACCAGGACCTCATCGACCCGGTCAAGGTGATGTACAGCGAGTCGATGCGGCTCGAGCAGCGGTGGGCGGCGGAGTTCCGCGGCTTCTGGGACCTCCCGGAGGACTTCGACTTCGACGTCATCACGCCGACCGTCGTCAACCAGCGCGCCGAGCCGGGCAAGATGACGCCGGCCGAGTCCGCGGCCGAGTTCCTCGCGCAGGCCGAGGCGTTCCGTCCCGAGCACGAGGACGAGGTCCCCGTCAACACGCAGATGACGAAGGAGCTCCTCGCCGACCTCGTCGACGAGCGGCTCTCGCGGCGGGCCGTCCACGAGATCCAGTCCGGCCACAAGGACCCGGACCGGTTCGACAAGTGGATCGCGCTGCTCCAGGAGCGCGTCTCCTACGACGACCCGATCGTCCTGCCGTTCGGTGAGGGCCTCAACATCGTCAAGCGGCGCTCCGACGGCGAGATGGTCATCCGCACCGACGCGGGCCACGACCTCTGCCGCTGGGACGACAACTGGAAGATGCACGCGCGGATCTTCATCCGCGACACCGACGAGCTCTACGAGGAGATCTACCCGAAGCTCGCCTACCCGGAGGGCGCCTGGATGGAGCTGCGGGAGTACTACTGCCCGGTCTCCGGCCAGCTCCTCGAGACCGAGGCGGTGCCGCCCGGGTACCCCGTCGTCCACGAGTACCTCCCGGACATCGAGGGGTTCTACAAGGGGTGGCTCGGCCGGGAGGTCCCCTCCTAGCTCCAGCGCACGCGTGACCATCGCGCGGGGCGGGCGGGGCGGCGGATCCCGCCGCCCTTCCCGTCCCGCGCCGACCCGTATACGCTCGCTCTCCGGGTCCCTGGAAGGAGAGCGACGTGGCGCAGCGCCCTGTGACGACGATCCCGTCCACCACATGCCTCGCCGCTGTCCGCGCGATGGCGGACGAGCTCATCCCCCAGCTCGACGAGGTCGCCGAGGCGCTCGCCGACGAGATCCACGAGCAGATCGACACGCTCGGCGACGATCTGCACCACGAGACGGTCCTCAGCTGCCGGGCGAACGTCGGCCTCATCGCCCAGATGCTCCGGGACGAGGTCGACCCCCACAGCGCGGTCGCGCCGGCGGAGGCGCTCCACTACTCGCGCGAGTACGTGCGCCGCGGCCTCCCGATCGAGGCGCTCATGCGCGCCTATCAGGTGGGTCACAAGGTCTACTCGCGCGTGCTCCTCGCCCGGCTCGAGCGCGAGGTCGCCGACCGCGACCTCCTCGCCGAGTCCGTCACCTACGTCTCCGGCTGGCTCTTCCCGTACCTCGACGCCGTGACGATGGGCGTCGCGGAGGCGTACATGCACGAGCGCGAGCGCTGGGTGCGCAGCGCGGCGGCGCTGCGCGCCGACGAGGTGCGCGCGATCCTCGACGGCAGCGCGACCGACGAGCAGCGCGCGGCCCAGCGACTCCGCTACGAGCTCGCGCGCACGCACGTCGCGCTCCTCATCTGGGGCGAGGAGGGCGAGGACGCGGACGGCACGATCGGGCTCTTCGAGCGGATCGCCCACGACCTCGAGTCGCAGGTCGGCGGCACGGACGCCCTCTGCGTGCCGTTGGGGCGGCTCACGCTCGCGGCGTGGGTCGGCCTCCGCGGCGACCCCGACCTCGAGGCGCTGCGCGCGGTCGAGCAGCCCGACGCGCTCGCCGTCGGCGTCCGCGTCGCCGTCGGCGACCCGGGCACGGGCATCGACGGGTTCCGCCGCAGTCACGAGCAGGCCGTGCTCGCCCGCCGTGTCGCGCAGCTCGCGCGCCGCGCGACGGGGAGCATCGTCCGCTACGGCGACGTCGCCCTCACGGGCCTCCTCATGCAGGACGTCGGCGAGGCGCAGCGCTTCGCCGCGCGCGAGCTCGGCGCGCTCGGCGCAGAGACCGACGCGTCACGCCGCATCGCGGCGACGGTCCGGGTCTTCCTCGAGGAGGGCTCGAGCTTCGTCCGCGCCGCGCGCCGGCTCGGCGTCCACGAGAACACCGTCGCCTACCGCGTCCGCCGGGCCGGGGAACTCCTCGGCCACCCCGTCGAGGACCGCCAGCTCGAGCTGCGCGTCGCCCTCCTCCTCGCCGACGTGCTGCGGCGAGGAGAGGTGGCGTAGCGCGCGAGACATCCCATCCGTCCTGACGAAGCTCACTTCAGGCGTGAGTTCCGTCAGGTGGGGTGGGCGGATCGTCAGCCGACGACGCGCGAGATGAACGCGCGGACGTGGCCGATGACCTCGTCCTTGTTCGTCTCGTTGAAGATCTCGTGGCGGGCGCCCTCGTAGATGTGCTCCTCGAGGTCGTCGGGGCGGATCGCCTCGAGGGCCGGGCGCGTCGCGCTGACCGGGGCGAGCGGGTCCTCCTCGCCGTGGATCCACAGCGTCGGCACGCCGATCGGCGGCCCCTCCGAGATCTCCTGCACCGCCGCCTTGAGCCCCTCGAGGCTCTCGCGGGCGAACGAGCCGTGGTAGACGAGCTCGTCGTTCATGTACGCCTCGCCGACCGCGGGATCGCGGGAGAGCATCGCCGGGTCGATCGGCACCTCGGGGATCGGGTCCATCTCGAGGAGGGCGAAGATGTCCGGGTTGCCGCCGATGACGGGACCGGAGAGGACGAGCGCGTCGAGCTTGTCCGGGTGGCTCTGGGCGAAGAGCGTCGCGATGATGCCGCCCATCGAGTGGCCGATGACGACGACCTTGTGATCGCCGTGCTTGGCGACGACGTCGTCGACGACGGTCGCGAAGTCCTGCACGAGGACGTCGACGTCGTCGACGAGCGCGCGCTCGCCGCCGGTGACGCCATGGCCCCAGTGGTCGGGCGCGGTGACGTCGGCGCCGTCCTGGGCGAGCGCGGCGACGACGTGGTCGTAGCGGCGCGCGTGCTCGCCGAACCCGTGCGCGATGAACACGAGGAACTTCGCGTCGTGGCTGTGCCAGTGGTGGACCTTCACGGGGCCGCGGACGCCCGCGACCTCCTTGAGCTTCGGCTCGGTGGCGGTGTTCTCGGACATGGGTGTCGGGACTCCTGGGGTGTCGGGGTCAGGTACGGCGGCGGACCGGCGTCGTCTCGTGGGGTGCGACCGCGATGACCTCTTCGAAGCCCTCGGCGACGCAGCGGGCGAACCGGTCGGGCTCGGTGATGGCGGCCGGGTCGAGGTTGATCCCCACGCAGCACGTCGAGCCGTGGGTGAGCAGGGTGATCATCGTCGCGCAGCCCGGGAGCGGCGCGTACCCGTAGGCGCGGATCACCTGGGCGCCGGCGAGGAAGGCGTCCTCGCGGATGCCGGGCACGTTCGACGCCTGGAGGTCGTTGCTCTTCGTCATGTTCCCCGCGACCTGCGAGATCACCTGTCCGGGGAGGCGCGCGAGGACGGGCGCGACGGCGCCGAGGCCGTCGACGGCCGGCTCGTCGCGCGCGCGCCGGACGAGCTCGCCGATGATCGCCATCCGCTCGACGGGATCCTCGACGCCGACCGGGCCGGCGATGCGCGCGCCCGCGAAGCGGTTCCCGCCGTGCTCGTCGCCCTCCTTGCGCAGCGAGATGGGGAACGCGATCGGGATCGCGTCGACCGGGTGCCCGAGCTCCTCGTGGTAGCGGCGGAAGCCGCCGAGGAGCGCCGCGATGTACGCGTCGTTGAGCGTCGCGCCGTGGGCCTTGCCCGCGGCGCGGAGGTCCTTGAACTCGACGTCGAGCGCCGCGAACCGCCACGACAGGCTGCGGCCCGCGAGGAGCGGCGACCCCTCGGCGTCGGGGTCGGAGAGCACGCGGCGCAGGGAGTCGCCGTAGCGGACGGCGTCGCGGATCGCGCGGTCGGGACGCCGGAGCATCCCCGCGCCGCGGCCGACGAAGCGCAGCGCGCCGGGGAGCTGGCGCGCGTCGTCGGACACCTGCCGGACGAGGAGCCCCATCCGGTCGAGGTCGACGGGGTCGGGCGCAGGCGGCTGCGGCTTGCCGTCCGACGGCTCGCGCCGGCGCGAGTGGAGCTGCGAGAGGAGCTGCACGCCGCCGATGCCGTCCGTCGTCGAGTGGTGCATCTTGAGGACGTACATCGCGCGGCCGTCGGGGAGCCCCTCGATGAGGACCGCCTCCCACGGGGCGCGCCACTTGTCGAACGCGGCCATCGCGACCTGCTCGGCGATGGCGAGCGCGTCGGAGAACGTCCCGCCCTCGGCGAGGCTGTAGCGGCGCACGTGGTAGTGGAGGTCGAAGTCGCGGTCGGTCGCCCACGTCGGCCGGCCCAGCCCGAGCGCGGGCTCGACGACGCGCTGGCGGAACCGCGGGACCATCCGCGTCGCCCACTCGTGGGCGCGGAGGAAGCGCTCCCAGTCGGGGACGACGTCGAGCTCCTCGACGGCGACGATCGTCGACCGCAGCCGCGGGTCCGCCTCGGCGCGCCACATCAGCGCCTCGAGGGCGTTCATGTCCGACGTCTTGCCCCACGCGAGGGGGACGCCCGTCGCCGGGTCGGTCTGCATCTCGGTCATGTCTCAGGCCACCTCGTGCGCTTCGCTCTCGGCCGTCTCCCGCATGAGGCCCCGGTAGGCCTCGCGCGGGTGGCGGCCCTCGTCGACGACCGCGTAGACCTCTTCGGCGATCGGCATGCGGACGCCGTGGTCACGCGAGAGCTCGATGACGGTCCGGGCGGTCTTCACGCCCTCGGCGACCTGCCCGAGGGACTCGATCGCCTCCTCGAGCGTCATGTCCTGCGCGAGCGCCTCGCCGATGCGCCGGTTGCGCGACTGAGGGCTCATGCACGTCGCCATGAGGTCGCCGAGGCCGGTGAGTCCGGCGAACGTGCGGGCGTCGGCCCCCATCGCCTCGCCGAGCCGCGTCATCTCGGCGAGCCCGCGGGTGATGACCATCGAGCGCGTGTTGTCGCCGACGCCGAGCCCGTCGGCCATCCCCGCGGCGATCGCGATGATGTTCTTGAGCACGCCGCCGAGCTCCGAGCCGAGCACGTCGCGGTTGCGGTAGACGCGGAACCGCGAGGAGTGGAAGAGGGGCTGCAGCGCGCAGGCGACCGCGTCGTCGGCGGTCGCGACGACGCTCGCCGCCGCGAAGCCGTCGAGGATCTCCTTCGCCAGGTTCGGGCCCGCCATGAGCCCGACCGGGTGGCCGGGCAGCTCCTCGCCGACGATCTCCGTCGGACGCCTGCGCGTGTCCGGCTCGAGGCCCTTCACGAGGGAGAGGACGGGGATCCACGGGCGGACGTGGAGGGCGACCTGCTTGAGCACGCCGCGCATCGCGTGCGACGGGACGCCGACGACGAGGACGTCGGCCTCGGCCGCCGCGCGCTCAAGGTCCGCGGTCGCCTCGAGCTCCGGCGGGAGCTCGCGGTCCGGGAGGTAGCGCGAGTTGCGGTGCTCGAGCTGCACCTCGGCGGCCGTCTCCGGGTCGCGTGCCCAGAGCAGGGTCGGCGTGTTCTGCGCGGCGAGGGAGGCGACGGTCGTCCCCCAGGAGCCTCCTCCGAGGACGACGACGCGGACGGGGCGGCTCATCGGGCGGTCTCCTTCGTCGGGAAGTGGGCGAGGGTGTGGACGAAGAGGTCGCGGACCTCCTCGACGTGCTCGTCGAGCGTCTCGACGGTCCAGCCGGACGTGTCGACGGGCGGCAGCGCGCAGACCTCCACGGTCCCTGGGCGCAGCACCTGGGCCCCGCGCCACATCACCTCGCCGGCGTTGCGCAGCACGATCGGCACCATCGGGACGCCGGCCTGCATCGCGATGTGGAAGGGCCCCTTCTTGAAGCGGCCGAGTCGGGGGGTGGCCGAGCGGGTCCCCTCGGGGGCGATGACGAGCGACAGCCGCTCGTCGCGCACCTTCGAGACGGCGGGGTCGAGGGCCTTGCGCCACTGGCCCTTGTTGCCGCGCTCGATGAACGCGACGCCGGCGAGCTGGAAGAACTGGCCGAAGCCGGGGACCTTCTGCGCCTCCTTCTTCGCGACGCCGGTGAAGCCGCCGCGCAGGAGCTTCATGAGGATGATCGGATCGATCTTGCTCTGGTGGTTGAAGACGAAGACGCACGGCCGCGCCGACCACAGGTGCTCGTGGCCGCTCGTCACCTCGACGTCGATGCCGGCGAGAGCGAGGCCCAGGTCCGAGCCGACGCCGCCCGTGATCTCGAGGAGCGTGTCGCGGTCGCCGTGGTTGACGAGCGACGCCCCGAGCCCGAGGCCGAACGCCCCCGCCATCGATCCGTAGAACGCGACGGTGCGCGCGATCTCCCCGGCGCCCGGCGTGCCGCCCCGCGCCTCGCAGCGCAGGATCGGCCACCCGCGCTCCCGGGCGAACCGGGCGAGCCGCTCGTCGGGCTCGACGGCGACCGCGTTGCCGGCCGTCTCGAGGAACGGCACGTCCTCCCCGCCGTTCGAGTAGGCGAACGACGCGTCGAGGTCGATGTCCTCCTCCGCGGCGAGCTCCCGCACGGCGCGCGCCTTCCCGCGCCCCCACAGCGCCTCGCCGCCGACGCGGCCGGTGAGGCGCGTCTCGCCGTCCTCCTCGCTCTCGTACACCTCGACCGGCGTGCAGAGGGCGAAGTCCGCCTCGAGCTCGTCGGCCATCGGCTCGACCTGGAAGCGCAGGGCCGACGAGGCGAGCGCGATCGTGTGGCCCTTGCGCCGATGCGCCTTCACGAGCTCCCACGCCTCGCTGTGGAGCCGCGAGGCGATGTCGTGCTTGAAGAGGCGGCGGCCGAGCTCCTCCATCTCGTCGACGGGCTTGTCGGCCCACGCGGCGAGCGACATCTCGAGGAACCGCGCGAAGTCCTCCTCGTCGCCCACGCCCTTGCGCGCGGCGAGGATCGTCTTCGTGATCTCGACGGGGCCGATCTCGCGCGCGCGCATCCGGTGCCGGTAGAAGGCGGCGGCGGAGAACCCGCTGATGACGGTGCCGTCGTAGTCGAAGAAGGCGCCGATCTGCGGGCCGTCGGGCGCCTCCTCGATGCGGGCGAGAAGCTCGTCGACCGTGATCGTCACGCGAGGACCTCGGCGAGCCGCCCGGACTGGATCTCGCCGAGCGCGACGACGTCGTCGACGACGCCCCGGATCTCGGCGAGGAACGCCTCGCGCCCGCGGCGGACGTCGTCCCGGCCCGGTGCGACGAGGTCGCGGTTCTCCGCGAGCTGCAGAGCGGACGAGAAGAGCTCCTTCGAGACGGAGTCGCTGCCGTGGAGGCGGCCCTGGAGGAGCATCTGCCGGCCGACGCCGAGGCACTCCTGCACGAAGGCGGACTCCTCGACCGGCTCGCGCGGGTCGCGGGCGGCGAGCAGCTCGGCGACGACGAGCTGGGCGTCGACGAAGGAGCGCAGCGTGTTGTGGCCGACGAGGGTCGTCGCCCGGGTGAGGAGCGCGTTGCCGGGGTCGGCCGCGCCGAGGTGGTCGCGCCAGTCGGGCGTGAGGTGGCCGAGCTCCTCGATCATGCGCTCGCGGAACTGCGTCTTGTCGGGGAAGAAGAACTCGAACTTGAGGAGGTCGCGGAGCTCGAGCGCGCGTTCCCACGCGACCTCGGTCGGGTCCTCGTCGCCCGCGCCGCGCAAGGCGACGTGGAGGATCGAGAGCTCGACGATCGCGCGCGTGAGGAAGTGGTGGAGCGCGCCGTTGCGGTAGAAGGCGGCGACGATGTGGTTCTCCCTCGGGATCTGCCACACCGGCTCGGTCCCTCCCTCGAAGCACGTCGCGACCTTGTTCTCGCACAGCGAGTCGAGCGAGGCGCGCAGGACGTGCGGCCGGCGCAGGTCGCTCACGAGGTCGTCGAGGCCGCGCTGCTCGAGGTACCCGACGAGCGGGTCGACGACGCGGGCGACCTCGTCGAGCGTGAGCGCCCGGTCGCGCGTCCCGAGGAGGGCGAAGGTGACGAGCGACGGCGCGGTCACCGGCGTCGCGCGGTTGATGCCGTGGCAGATGCGGAAGGCGACCTTCTCGAGCTGGGCGCTCCCCTCGCCGGCCTCCGTGAGGGCCTCGCGGAGGCTGAAGGGCTCGCCGAAGCGGATGTGCGCCTTCCCGGCGTCGCGCGACTGCTCCCTGATGTAGTTCGCCATCCAGCGCAGGCCCTCCGTCTGCTTCGCCGCCCCGGCCTGCTCGTTGGCCATCGCGCCGATCTCCTGGATCTGCTCGTAGACGAGCGAGGTCGGCACGAGGTAGACGTCGTCCGCCTCGCCGTCCTCGATCGCGCGGACGAGGTAGTGGAGGAGCCCGAAGCGCGGCGGGCGCAGCTTCCCCGTCCGCGTGCGTCCGCCCTCGATGTACCACTCGAGATTGAAGCGCTTGCTCACGAGGTGCGAGAAGAACGACCGGACCGCGAGCTTGTAGACGCGGTCGTCGCCGAAGCTGCGGCGGATGAAGATGACCCCGGCGCGCTTCCCGAGCGGCCCGATCGGCCAGAAGCTCATGTTGTCCCCGCCGAGGATGTGGTTGCGGGGGAAGTCGTGCTCGTGGAAGGCCTGGCCGATGACGAGCGGGTCGGCGTACGCGCGATGGGACGGCAGGAAGACGAGCGCGTGGCGCTTGTTGAGCTCCCGGAGGCGGTCGAGCGCCTCCGCGTCGAGCACGGGCTGCCACGCGTTCGCGTGCATCGGGCTCAGCACCGTGCGGAAGACGTCGATCGCGACCGGGCTCTGCACGGTGGCGAGCTCGCCGAGGGCCTTCGTCGCGTCGGCCATGACCTCGTCCGCGCCGCGGCCGAGCTGGTCGGAGAGACGGGCGATCTCGGCGCGGAACCTCGCGCTCGCCGTGATCTGCTCGGCGACGAGACGGGGCACCTTGTACCGGTCGCCGATGATCGCCCGCTCGGCCCGCTCGCAGGCGAGGGTCGCCTGATGGCCGACGAACGCTGCGAAGTCCAGCCTGCCCCCGCCGCCGGACTGCTCGCGGAAGCGCGCGCGGAGGTCGGTCAGGGTCGCGGGCTCGCCGGCGACGACCCGCACGCGGTCGGGCTCGCGCGAGGCGATCCGCGGCTGGAGTCGCGGCCACGGCCGCCGCGGGTTCGTGAGCAGGAGGAAGTCCGAGGGCCGGACGTTGCGCGCGCCGTCCCGCTCGCGGGGGAGCCACGTGACGCGGACGGGGACGAGCAGGGGGTCGTCGCCCGCGTCGGCGAGCCGGTCGGCGAGGAGCTGCTCGTCGAAGGCGATCGTCGCGCCCGCGTGCTCCCGGTCCGCCCATGTGCGGACGAGGTCGCGCTCCGTCGGGGTGCGTGCATCGGCGACGACGACGACGCTCCGCGGCCGCTCGACCGGATCGGGGACAGCGGTGAGCGGCGGTCGCTCGTCGGTGCTCGCGCGCACGGTCACGGGTGTCCTCCTCTCGCCGGTCGCTCGGCGGGACGTGGGGAACGGGTCGAGACGACCGTACACGGGTCTGACGCCCTGAGTTGCGGAGTGTGCCCAGGGGGGGAGCGATCTCCCTCGTGCCGGGGGGACGGAGGGCGCCAGGGACCCCCCGGTCGGGAGGTGGGACTACGATGCCGCGCGAGATGACGAACGCCGATGACATGCTCTCCCACGCCGCGACTCGCGCCGCAGATCTGGCCGCACCCGGCCTCTCCCCCCGCCCGCAGCGCAAGGTCGCCGTCCTCGCGTGCATGGACACGCGCATCGACCTCTTCCCGATGCTCGGGATCGCGCGCGGCGACGCGCACATCATCCGCAACGCCGGCGGCCTCGCGACGGACGACGCGCTGCGCTCCCTGAGCGCCTCGCAGCGGCTGCTCGGCACCGAGGAGGTCGTCGTCGTCATGCACGAGGGGTGCGGCCTCCACGGCGCCTCGGAGGACGAGTATCGCCAGATGCTCACCGCCGACGGGGTGCTCCCCGCGTGGCGGCTCGGCGCGTTCGACGACATCGAGCAGACGCTCCGCGCCAGCCTGCGCCGGCTGCGGACCTCGCCCGAGCTCATCGTCCACGACAAGATCCGCGGCTTCGTCTACGACCCCGAGTCGGGGTCGCTGCGCGAGGTCGCGGAGTAGCGCGAGCCCGTTTCTCAGGGCGAGCCCTGAGAAGCGGTGTGACGGTGCGCACCGGCCGCGGTGACGTGTGATCGAGCGCACCGGGCGGCGGCCCGGTCGGACCTACCTTCGCCCTCGAGAGGTTCACCGACTCCGAGGGAGAGTCCGCCATGCCGCACCATCACACCGAGACCGACCGTCTCGTCCTTCTCGCCGGCGTCACCGGATCGCCGGCCTCGCGCCACGCCGCCCGGGACGCCGCACTGCGCGCGGCGGCCGTCGGCGCCCAGCTCCGGCTCGTGCACGCGTTCGACGGGCGCGACCGGTTCGCCCACCAGCTCGACCGCCGGTGGGCGCCCGATGATGTCGCGTACCGCGCGAACCCGCGCGGCGACGCCGAGGCGCTCCTCGGCGCGGAGGCGGAGAAGCTCGCCGACCTCCACCTCGACATCGAGATCGAGGCCGTCACCGGCTCGCCCGCCGAGGCGCTGCGCGACCTCGCCGTCGCGACCGGCGCGGCGAGCGTCACGATCGGCTCGCATCGCCGCCGGCCGCGGCGCTTCGGCGTCGTGGCCCGCCTGATGCGGGACTGCCCGTGCCGCCTGCGGGTCGTCGTCCCCGGCGACGCCGAGATGCCGGCGCGCGTCGCGCGCGTCCCGCTCCCCGGACGGGCGCTCCACGTGTGAGCGCGGAGTCGGCCGCGGGCGGGAGGCGGCCTAGTCGTCCGGGTGCGCCCGGAGCCAGAGGCCGGCGGCCTCGACGCGGTTCGCGGCCCCGAGCTTGCGCAGGATGCGCTTCACGTGCGTCTTCGCGGTCTCGTCGGCGATGACGAGCTGCGCGGCGATCTGGGCGTTGGAGGCGCCGCGGGCGAGGAGGGCGAGGACCTCCCGCTCGCGGCGCGACAGCACGGCCTCGATCTCGGACTCCTCCTCGGGGCGCTTGCCGGCGATGAGCGCCTCCGCGGTTCGGGTGGCCGCGCTGCCGTCGCCGCCCGCGGTGACGATCTCGACCTCCGCCTCGAGGTAGTCGCCGACGACCGCCTGCGCGCGGCGGAGGAGACGCTGCAGCTCCTCGCCCTGCGCGCGGAGGCGCTCGGTGAGCCGGGCGCGCTCGATCGCGAAGCCGAGTCCCTCGGCGAACGCCCACAGGGCGTCGCGGTCGAACTCGTCGACGCGGCGCGGCTTGAGGCGGTGGTCGGCGTGGACGAACCCGATGACCTTCCCCTCGGGCATGATCGGCGCGGCGACGTAGCTGTGGACGTCGTAGGCCTCCGCCTGGGGATGGAAGCTGTGGGGGTTCGTCATCGCGTCGTGGACGCACATCGGGATGCCGCGGCGGATCATCTCCCGCTCGCGGCTCCCCTGCTCGAGCTTGAGGGGAAGGTCCCGGCTGAACTCGAGGAGCAGCGCCGCCGCCTCGGGGTCCCCCTCGACGTGGAAGCTCTCGGCGATGAGCTCCTTCCCGCGCAGCCGGTAGAGCACCGCGCGGTCGAATCCGCACGCCGCGCACGCCTCGCGCGGCGCGCAGGCGATCATCGCCTCGGCGGTCCGCAGCTCACGCAGGCGGGTGAGCGACTCGTGGATGGTCGCGAGCGTGTCGAGCCGGCGCCGCAGCCGGCGATCGGCGACGGTCTCGTGCGCGTCGACGAGCTCGGCGAGCTGCTGGCACGTCGCGGCGAGCTCGGGATCGACGGCGTCGCCGAGGCGGGACAGCTGGGCCTCGAGCTCCGCGAGCGCGTCCTCGAGCGCGCGCTCCTGCGCGTCGCGGGCGTCCTCGCCGGGCGGCCACGGCGGGAGGCGCGCGAGCGCCTTCCTGATCTCGTCGTTGAGAACGCCCCCCTCGCTCATGGCTCGACGCTACCGCGCGTCGGCGAGCGGCGTATCGGTCTCCCGGCTCACCGCGCGGCCGGCTCGCGCTCGAGGAGCTCTCCGGCGGGGACGTGATCGGGCAGGTCGGGCGAGGGGCTCCAGCGATGGCGGCCGAGCCGCGACTTCAGCGCGTACTCGGCCTTGCCGTACGCGTTGCCGCCGTACCAGACGAGGTGCGCGCTCACCGGGAACTGGGAGTTCCAGAACGTCCGCGGGGTGGCCTCGCGCGGTGCCGGGTCCGCCTCGAGCGCGACCTCCGCGCACACGTAGCCCTCGCCGTCGGCGAGGCTCATGCGCGCGAGCCGCCGGCCGTCGGCGTCGCAGATCTGGGTCTCACCGATCATCGGCGCGCGCCACGGGAGGAACCGCAGGAGCGGCGTCTGGATCTCGAGGGGTCCGACGTGGGAGCTGTAGACGACGGGGACGCCGAGGAAGCGCGCGCAGCGGCCGGGCAGGTCGCGGCCGTACTCCTCGAGGAGCGCCTGGTCGCGGTCCTTGAACCACCTCCGGGTGAGCGGCCAGTCGGGGTAGGAGATGAAGTGCATCCCGCCGCCGAGGAGCTGGACGCGCCCGCGGAGGCGCTCGATCGTCTGCGTGCGGCCCCACTCCCAGCCGCAGGCGAGGCCGAGCGACCCGATCGACGTCCGCGCGACGCCGTCGTCGTGCCCGGGCCGCGTGTACGCGTTCTCCCAGAACGACGGGAGGTCCTTGTCGTGGAGGTGGACGGCGCCGTCGGGCTCGCACAGCGCGTACGTCCCGCGCGTCTCGTCGCCGCGGACCGCGATGTACCCGCCGCCGACGAGGCACCCGTGCTCGCGCGCGAGGTCCCGCAGGACGTGGAGCGGCTCGCCGTCGACGGGGCGCGCGACGGACTCCATCGCGCGCCCGTACCCGTTCGGCGAGGTCATCGCCTCCGGGAGCATGATGAGGTCCGGCGAGTGCTCGCGGGCGGCCTGCCCGACGAGGTCGGCGCAGCGCCGCAGGTTCCACTCGACCTCGCCGAGGCGCAGCGTGGGCTGGATCGCGACGGCCCGCACCGTCCGGGACTCTCCGGCGCTCACGCGGACGCCTCCTCGGCGGTCGCGCGCGCGACGATCGCCTCGGCGTCGACGCTCGGCGGGAGGACGCCGAACGTCCCCTGGCCCACGTCGTCGAGCCGGGTCGCGCAGAACGCGTCGGCGACGAAGCCCGGCGCGTGGCGGACGAGCTGCGCGGCCTGGATGGCCCGCGCGACCCGGCCCGTCACCTCGCGGGCGCGGCGCTCGTCGAGGCCGCCGCCCGAGAGGTCGGCGCGCAGCGAGGCGGTGGCGGCGTCGAGCCGGCGGTTCCCGCCCGCGGCGGCGTCGAGCTCGCCGAGCACGGCGTCGACGCACTCCGGCTCGCGCGCGAGCGCGCGGAGGACGTCGAGCGCCTGCACGTTGCCCGACCCCTCCCACACCGACATGAGCGGCGCCTCGCGGTAGGCGCGGGGGAGGCGCGACTCCTCGACGTACCCGTAGCCCCCGAGGCACTCGAGCGCCTCGCCGAGGTGCATCGGCGCGCGCTTGCAGACCCAGTACTTGAGGGTCGGGAGCGCGAGCCGCCGGAAGGTCGCCGCGGCGGCGTCGCCGCTCGCGTGGTCCTCGACGGCCCGGGCGAGCCGCAGGCCCGACCACGCCGCCGCCTCGCTCTCGAGCGCGAGGTCGGCGAGGACGGCGGTCATCGCGGGCTGGTCGACGAGCCGCCGGCCGAACGCGACGCGGTGGCGCGCCCAGTGGATCGCCTCGCTCGTCCCGAGCCGCATGACCCCTGCGGACCCGAGGACGCAGTCGAGCCGGGTCCCGGCGATCATCGCCATGATCGCGCGCACCCCGCGGCCGGGCTCGCCGATCATGTGCCCGCGGGCGCCGTCGAAGTGGACCTCGGCGGTCGGGTTCGAGCGGTTGCCGAGCTTGTCCTTGAGGCGGTCGATCCGCATGCCGTTGCGCGTCCCGTCCTCCAGCCGGCAGGGCACGAGCAGGCAGCTGAGCCCCTCGTCGGTCTGCGCGAGGACGAAGACGGCGTCGGACTGCACGGCGGAGACGAACCACTTCTCGCCGGTCACGCGCCAGCCGCCGTCGCCGTCGCGCGTCGCGGTCGTCGTCGAGCGGCGGACGTCGGAGCCGCCGGAGCGCTCGGTGAGCGCCATGCCGACGAGGCCGCCCGCCTTCTCCTGCGGGCCGAGGTCCCGCGGGTCGTAGCGGGTGCTCGTCGCGAGCGCCTCCCAGCGCGCGGCGACGTCGCCCTCCTCGGCGAGGCGCAGCGCCGGGATGGAGGCGGCCGTCATCGCGATCGGGCAGGTGACGCCGGCCTCCGCCTGCGCGATGGCGATGAAGCGCGCGGCGCGCGCGACGTGGGCGCCGCGCGCGTCCTCCCGCCACATCCCCCCGGCGACCCCGGCCTCGACCGCGGCGCCGAGGATGTCGTGCCAGGCGGGGTGGAAGGCGATGTCGTCGGTCCGCGCGCCGGAGCGGTCGTAGGGGACGTGCTCCGGGGGATGCTCGTTGGCCGCGAAGCCGGCGTCGAGGAGCTCGAGGCTCCCGGCCCGGGCGCCGAAGGCCCGGACGGAGTCCTCGTGCGCGCTCGCGCCGTACGCGCGCAGCGCGTCCATGAGCGCCTGGTCGGTGCCCGCGAGGTCGAGCGGGCCGAGGCGCGGCGGCTGCGGCGGGGCGGGGGTCGCGGTGGCAGGGGCGTCGGCGAGCGTGCTCATGCCCCGATCCAACCGATCTCGGCGGGCCGCGGATAGGGTGATTCCCCCGCTCCGGGGACAAGGTGTCCCCCCGGTGGTGATGGCGCGCCGGCGCCCGCCGCCTACGGTCGTCCCATGCCCTCGCCGACCGCTGCCCCGTCCACCTCGCCCGAGACAGTCGACGTCCTCGTCGTCGGCGCGCGCTGCGCCGGATCCGCCGCCGCGATCGCGCTCGCCCGCGCCGGGCGCCGCGTCGTCGCGATCGACCGCGCGTCGTTCCCGTCCGACACCCTCTCGACGCACGTCAACTTCCCCTCGTCGGTCGCGGAGACCGCGAAGCTCGGCGCGCTCGAGCGCGTGCTGCGCTCCGACCCGCCGCGCTGCCGCTACGGGATGATCGAGGCCGACGGCGCGCGCTGCCTCCAGCGCTTCGCCGAGGTCGACGGCATCGACTACGGCATCTGCGTCCCGCGGCCCGAGTTCGACATGGCGCTCGTCGAGACCGCCCGCGCGGCCGGCGCGGAGGTGCGGGAGAAGACGTCGCTCGACCGGCTCGTCTGGAGCGACGGTCGCGTCGCGGGGGCGGTCGTCCGCGACGCCGACGGCGCCGAGCACGAGATCCGCGCGCACCTCGTCATGGGCGCCGACGGCCGCCGCTCGGCGGTCGCCCGCCTCGTCGGCGCGGAGCGCCCCTACCGCGGCTCGCGCAACGGCCGCGGCTGCGCGTTCTTCTACATGGACGACCCGAAGGTCGGGACCGAGTGGCGCGATCGGCTCATCCAGCTGCGGATGGCCGACACCCACGCGCTCATCTTCCCGTGCCCCGACGACCGCGTCCTCTGCCTCTTCATGGGTCCCCGGGACGAGATCCCCGACGCGCGGCGCGACCAGGAGGGCTTCTGGGAGCGCATGCTCGAGGAGAACCCGGCGGTCGCCGAGCGGCTCGGCGGCGCGACGAACATCACGAAGCTCCGCTCGACCGGCGACAACCCGGCGTTCTTCCGTCGCTCGGCGGGCCCCGGCTGGGCGCTCGTCGGCGACGCCGGGCACTTCAAGGACCCGATCATCGGCCAGGGCATGCGCGACGCGATGCGCTTCGGCCGGCTCACGGGCGCCGCCGCCGCTCCCGTCCTCGAGGATCCGCAGGCCCTCGACGCGGCGCTCCTCGCCGTCGAGGAGCGGCGTGACCGCGAGTGCATGGCGACCTACCACTGGGGCAACCGCGAGTCGCGGATCTTCCCGGTGACGCCGCTCGTCAAGGAGGCGCTGACGACGTGGGACGGCGCGGAGACGCCGCACCTCCTCCACATGTTCGACCGCGTCCGCAAGCCGCACCGGGTGCTCAACCCGCTCGTCGGCGCGCGCTTCGCGGCGAAGGCGGCCCTCCGGCCCGGCGCCGACCGCAGGGCCCTCCTCGACGAGGTCCTCGAGGAGGCGCGCCTCGACCTCGGGATCTGGAAGGACGACCTCCTCTTCCGCTTCCGCGCCCCGCGCCGGACGCGCAACGAGCGCCAGGACTGGGTGTGGCCGCCGGAGCGGCCTGCGGCGGCGCCGGCACCGCGTCCCGACGCGGTCGCGACGGCCGCGTCCGCCGACACGTCCACCCCCGACCCCGTCGCCGCCTGACATGACCGAGATCCCCACGAAGCGCGTCGTCGCGATCCAGCTCGCCGTCCGGCTCGGCGAGAAGGAGCGCAACCTCGCCCACATCGCCGACATCGTCGGCCAGGCTGCGCGCGAGCACTCGCCGGACATGATCTTCATGCCGGAGAGCGCCAACCACCCCAACGTCAACCACCCCGTGATGCGCGAGGCGACCGAGCCGGTGAACGGCCCGACCCTCGCGCTCTACCGGCGGCTCGCCCGCGAGCACGGGTGCGTCGTCGGCGGCGGGTTCCTCGCGGTGCGCGGCGAGGACGCGAAGGGGACCTACGCGGTCTGCGAGCCCTCCGGCGCGGTCCATCTCCACGACAAGGACCAGCCGTCGATGTGGGAGAACAACTACTACGCCCCCGGCACCGACCCGGGGATCGCCGACCTCGAGGACGGCCCGATCGGCGTCGCGAACGGCTTCGAGTGGCTGCGCAGCCGCACCGCGGCGCGGCTCCGCGGCCGGGT
Organism: Paraconexibacter sp.; assembly: GCF_059438195.1. NCBI lineage: Bacteria > Bacillati > Actinomycetota > Thermoleophilia > Solirubrobacterales > Paraconexibacteraceae > Paraconexibacter > Paraconexibacter sp. The sequence goes on along the minus strand of NZ_JBLKKY010000007.1, from coordinate 52,433 downwards.
CCGGATCGTCGCGGGCGGCATGTGCTTCCCGTCGTTCCCCCAGTGGCGGCTCACGAAGCCGTGGTTCTGGGACCGCGAGCACGCGACGATGGTCGAGCTCGCGCGCGAGACCCCCGGCCGGATGGCGAGGGTCGTCGGCGTGCCGTGCGTCCACCCGTCGCACGTCGGCGACGTGACGATGCGCACGCCGTTCGCCCGCGCGATCGCCTGGCCGACGATCATGCTCGGCGAGACGCAGATCTGCGACCGCCACGGGACGACGATCGAGCGGCTCTCCTACGAGGACGGCGAGGGCTACGTGTGCGCCGACGTCGAGTGGACCGAGGCCCGCCCCGAGAACCCGGTCCCGCCGCGCTTCTGGATGCCGGTCCTCCCGTGGACCGTGCACGCCGTCTGGTACGCGACGAACGCCGCCGGTCGCGCGAGCTACGAGCGCCGCAAGCGCCGCGGCGCGCACTGGTGGCAGCAGGTCGGCGAGTCGGGCGACCTCCCGCCGTGCGTCCCCGCGGGCATGCTCCCCGACCCGGCCCACACCTCGAACCGGATTCCTGCGGTGCCATAGCGCCGCAGGAATCCGGTTCGGCTGCTCAGAGCAGCGACGCGGTGAGCCCTCCGTCGATGCGGTAGGCGCTCCCCGAGCACCACGACGAGCGGTCGGAGGCGAGCCACGTCGCGAGCTTCGCGACGTCCTCCACCGTGCCGTAGCGCCCCTGCTTCTGCAGGATGACCGCGTCGAAGTCGTCGAGGCCGAGGCCCTCCTCGAACGCGTCCTTCTGCTTCGACACGAGCTCCGTCTCGATGAAGCCGGGGAGGATGGCGTTGCAGCGCACCCCGTGGTCGCGGAACTCGACCGCCGTCGTCTGCGAGAGGTTGACGGCCCCCGCCTTCGCCGCGGCGTAGTTCGCGATGAGCGGCGAGCCGCCGGTCGCGGTCGCGGACGCGATGGTGACGATGCTGCCGCCGCCGCTGCCCGCCATCGCGAGCGCCGAGTGCCGCAGCGTCGTGAAGACGCCGTCGAGGTTGACGGACGTCACGCGGCGCCAGTCCTCGAGGGACATCTCGGCGATCGGCTGCACGTGCCCGACGCCGGCGTTCGCGACGGCGACGTCGAGTCCGCCGTTCGCCGAGGCGACGTCGCCGATCCACGACTGGACGGCGGCCTCGTCGCGCACGTCGCACTCCGCGCCCCCCGCGGCGCCGATCTCCTGCGCGGTCGCGGCGACCTTGTCGCCGTCGATGTCCGAGAGGTGGACGGTGGCACCGGCGGCGATGAGCGCCTCGCCGATGGCGCGACCGATACCCTGGGCGGCACCGGTGACGATCGCGGTCTTCCCGGTCAGCGAGGGCGCCATCAGAGGAGGCTCCCCGAGAGGCCGCCGTCGAGGACCATGTGCGAGCCGGTCTGCCAGTCGGAGTCGTCCGAGGCGAGCCACGCGACGACCTCGGCGACCTCCTCGACCGTTCCCATGCGGCCCTGCTTCACGGCGACGATGTCGCTGAAGTCCATGCCGGTCATCGCCTCGACCTTCGGCACGAGGCGCTCGACCATCGCGGTGTCGACGAACGCGGGACAGACGGCGTTGACGCGGATCCCCGCCTCGCGCAGCTCGACGGCCCACGTCTCGGTCATGCGCAGCACGCCCGCCTTCGAGGCGCAGTAGCCCGAGAGCAGCGGGCAGCCGCCGAGCCCGGCGACCGACGCGATGTTGACGATGTTCCCCTTCGACTCGGCGAGCGCCGGGATCGCCGCCTGCGTGCATCGCAGGACCCCGAGGACGTTGATGTCGAGCATGCGGGCGACGTCATCGACGTCGAGCTCGGTGACCGGCGCGCCGACCTCGATGCCGGCGTTGTTCACGAGGATGTCGAGACCCCCCAGCGCCTCGACCGCCTGCGAGGTCGACTGCTGGACCTCCTCGGTCGAGCGGACGTCGCAGCGCAGCCCGATCGCGCCCCCGCCGATCCCCTCGGCGGCCTTGACGGCCCCCTCCTCGTCCATGTCGCTGAGCGCGACACGCGCGCCTCCCTCCGCCAGGCGGCGGGCGATCGCCAGGCCGATGCCGGTCGCGGCACCGGTGACGAGCGCGCGGCGCCCCTCCAGTTCTCCAGACATGAGGGCGATGCTCTCGGGACGGGGCCCCCGACGGGGTGGTGCGGTGCGACAACGGGCCGTGGACGCTTCGTCGCGGCGGCCCAACGGCTCGGGCGCGTTCGCGCCCGCGCGCGACCACTACCCTTCGTACGTGCACGACGTCGCCGAGCGACACCGACGGGGTTCCCGCACGGCAGCCGACTCGATCCCGGTCGTCACGGGACTGCGGCGACTCGACTACCTCGTGCTCACGGTGCTCTGGGTGCTCGTCAACGGCCTCTTCTGGGGCTGGTGGCTCCTGCCGGAGCACCGCGGCTCCACGGGGTTCTTCGTCGTCGCCACCGCCGCCCTCGCGTACCTGGTCACGATCCTCCCGAGCTTCTTCTGGTTCTTCGTCGGGCGGTCGGAGCGCCCGTCCGAGCCGGAGGCTCCTCCGGGCATGCAGGTCGCGATGATCACGCTCTGCGTGCCCTCGCACGAGTCGATGGACGTCATCGCCCGTCAGCTCGAGGCGCTCGCCGCGGTCCGCTACCCGCACGACAGCTGGGTGCTCGACGAGGGCGGCGACCCGGAGGTGCGCGCGCTCGCCGCCGCCGCGGGCGTGCGCTACTTCACCCGCAAGGGCGTCGCGCGGTACAACGAGCCGGGTCCGCCGTTCCAGGCGAGGACGAAGGCCGGGAACGTCAACGCGTGGCTCGATCACGTCGAGGCGGAGGGGATCGAGTACGACGCCTTCGTGCAGCTCGACATCGACCACCTCCCGTCGGTGGACTACCTCGACCGCACGCTCGGCCACCTCGGCGATCCGCAGGTCGGGTGGGTGCAGGCGCCGAGCGTCGCCGGCAACCTCGACTCGTGGGTCGCACGCGGCCTCGCCGAGCAGGACGTCGTCCTGCAGGGCCCGCTGCAGATGGGGTTCTACGGGCACACGCGGACGCCGTTCATCATCGGGTCGCACACGACGTACCGGATGTCCGCGGTGCGCGAGATCGGCGGGTTCCAGCCGACGCGCGCGGAGGACCACCTCGACACCGTCGTCCTCGCGGCCAACGGCTACCACGGGGTCTACGTGCCGCGCATCATCGCGCTCGGCGACGGGCCCACCGACCTCGCGACCTACCTCGGCCAGCAGTTCGCCTGGGCGTACTCGATGAGCCAGATCCTCCTGCGCCACACGCCGCGCCTCGTCCGCCGGTACGCCCCCCGGCAGGCGTTCCAGTTCCTCATGGCCCAGAGCTGGTACTTCCTCTGGTCGATCGCCTGCGCGGTCCTCTGGCTCCTCCCGATCGCGGCGCTCCACTCGGGGGCGCTCATCGCGGACGTCGAGCTGAGCCGGTTCCTCGTCGCCTACAGCGCGGTGATCGTGACGTCGACGCTCATGTGGTGGTCGGCCCGCGACCTCTTCCAGCCCGCCGGGATCCTCCTCTCGTGGCGGGCGCTCGTCCTCGAGCTCCTGCGGTGGCCCGTGGTCCTCGCGGCGATCGCGAATGCCGCGCTCGGCGTCAAGCGTCCCTACATGATCACCCCGAAGGGGTCCCGCGCCGACCGCTCCGTCAGCGGCCTGCGCCTCTACGGCCCGTACCTCGGCCTCGCGTGGGTCGCGCTCGGCGCGGTCCTCGTGTTCCTGGCCTTCGACGAGGGCGAGTCGGCTCGCTACGTCGCGCTCGTCCTCTTCAACGCGACGACCGTCCTCCTCGCGCTCACGCTCGCCGTCGTCCTGGAGACCCGGGCCATCCGCGAGCGGCGCGGGCTCCGCGCCGCGCTCCGCGAGCGCGGGGCGACGTCTGTCGCGGTCGGTGCGAGCGTCGCCGCCCTCGTGGTCTGCGTCGCGTGGGCCTGGGGGCCGATGGGCGAGGCGATCGGCTGATGCGCGGCCGCCTCGTCACGCTCGCGCTCCTCCTCGTCATCGGCGGCGCCGTCGCGCTGTGGGTGACGGACCCGTGGGAGTCGAAGGCCGAGTACGTCGCGCCCTGGCCGAGGGTCGACCCCGACCCCGCGCTCACGCTCGGCGTCACGACCGACGCCCTCGCCTTCAACGCGCGGGACCCGTGGGAGATCGAGGACCTCGTCGAGGTGAACCGGTTCGAGCGTGAGGCGCGCCACCACGCGGGCATCGTCATGTGGTTCGCCGACTGGGAGTCCGGGGAGTTCGATCCCGAGCGGGCGCGCGCCGTCGCCGAGCGCGGGAGCGTCCCCGCGATCTCGTGGGAGCCGTGGGACGCCTCCGACCCCGCGGAGGAGGACCAGCCGGAGTACCGGCTGAGGACGGTCCTCGCGGGTGAGCACGACGAGACGATCGTCCGCTGGGCGCGCGACATCGCGGCGTACGGGGAGCCGCTGCGCATCCGCTTCGCCCACGAGATGAACGGCCGCTGGTATCCCTGGGCGGAGAAGGTGAACGGCAACCGTCCTGGCGAGTTCGTGGCGGTGTGGCGCTACGTGCGGAGCATCTTCCGCCGTGAGGGCGCCGACAACGTCACGTGGGTCTGGTCCCCGGTCACCGGAAACGTCGAGCGCAGGTTCTTCCCGGGCGTCGACGAGGTCGACGTCGTCGGGCTCGCGGGCTTCAACGGGGGGACCGAGCTCTTCCGCCGCGAGTGGCGGTCGTTCGGCGAGGAGTTCGGGGCGGCGCTGCGCTACCTCGAGTACATCGCGCCCGACACGCCCATCGAGATCTCCGAGGTCGCGAGCGCCGAGGTCGGCGGGGACAAAGCCGCCTGGATTCGGGGGATGTTCGAGGAGATCACGCGCCACCCCGCCGTCGCGTCCGTCGTCTGGTTCAACGCCGAGAAGGAGACGAACTGGAGGATCACGAGCAGCGAGGAGGCCCGCCGCGCCTTCGCGCAGGGCTTCGACGCCGCGCTGCGGCGGGCCGAGCTGCGCGAGGCAGAGGGCTGACCGCGACGACGACGATCACCCGGCGCCTGCTGCGGGTAGGGCGTCGTGCTGCGTGACCCCTCCACTCGCCGCCTCCAGCGGGATCGACCTCGCGGACCCCTACGTCGTCGGCCTCGCGTTCCTCGGCGTCGCCGTCCTCGCCGCGATCGCGGCCCTCTCCCACCAGGCCGAGCGGGCCTACTCGGCGAGCCTCATCTACCTCGGGGTCGGCGGCGTCGCGGCGGTCGCCATCGAGGTCTTCAGCATCCGGTGGCTCTCGCCGTTCGCCGACAGCGAGGTCATCGAGCGGATGGCCGAGCTCGCCGTCTGCATCGCGCTCTTCGCGACGGGGCTGAAGCTCGACCGGCCCGCCCGGCCTGCGGCCTGGGGATCGCCCGCGCGTCTCCTCGGGCTCGCGATGCCTCTCACGATCGCGGCCATCGCGGTCTTCGGCAGCGTCGCGATGGGCCTCTCCGTCGGCGCCGCGATCGCTCTCGGCGCGGTCCTCGCTCCGACCGATCCGGTGCTGGCCGGCGACGTCGGCGTCGGCCCGCCCGGAGACGAGGACCGCAGCGAGCCGCGCTTCGCGATCACCGGCGAGGCGGGCCTCAACGACGGCCTCGCCTTCCCGTTCGTGTGGCTCGCGGTCGTCGTGGCGGCGGACGGCGACGAGGGCACGCTCCTCGAGTGGGCGCTCTCCGACGTCGTCTACAAGCTCGTCGTCGGCGTCGTCGCCGGGGCGCTCGTCGGCTACGGGCTCGCCGCGGTCTCGGTGCGCCTGCGCGAGCGCCGTCTGCTCGCGCCCGAGCTCGACGGGTGGCTCGCGGTCGCGGCCGTGCTCCTCCTCTACGGGGTCGCCGAGGCGCTCAGCGGGTACGGGTTCCTCGCGGCGTTCGCGGGCGGCCTCGCCTTCCGGCGCTACGAGTACACGCACGACTACAACAAGCGCGTCCACGAGGGTGCCGAGACCGTCGAGAAGTTCGCCGAGCTGACGATCATCCTCCTTCTCGGCAGCGCCGTGACGGTCGCCGGCGTCGGCGAGCCGGGGGTCGCCGGCTGGCTGCTCGTGCCGCTCTTGATCCTCGCGATCCGGCCCCTCGCCGTCGCGGTGTCCCTCGTCGGCTCGCCGATGACGGGCGGAGAGCGAGCATTCGTCGGCTGGTTCGGCGTCCGCGGCATCGGCTCGCTCTACTACGTCGCCGTCGTCATCGGCTCGGGCGTCCTCTCCGACGCCGAGGAGCGGACGCTGTTCTGGACGGTCGTCGCCGCCGTCGTCACCTCGATCGTCGTCCACGGCGCGACCGCCGCGCCGCTGAGCCGGCGCTGGCTCCCCGAGCACGCAGGGGGAAGGGACGCCGCGTGAGGGCGCGCCGGGCCGCCCGCGCGCACTCAGCGAACGCCGGCCGCCGGGCGGTCCACGGGCGTGACGCCGGGGCCGAGGCCCGCCGCCGACTCCCGGGCCGCCGCGGCGACGAGCTCCCCGGCGAGGGAGACGGCCTGCTCCCGGGAGGAGACGCCGAACTTGCGGAAGACGTGCTTGAGGTGCGTCCGGACCGTCGAGGGCGAGAGCTCCATCTCGTGGGCGATCTCGACCGTGGAGAGCCCCGAGCGGAGGAGGTCGAGGACCTCCCACTCGCGGTCGGAGAGGGGGCTGCGGACGGGCCGCAGTCCGACGCCCTCTCCGGGGAGGCTCCGAACGGCCTCGATGAGCCGGCGGGTGAGGCGGCGTGAGACGACCGCCTCGCCGCGAGCGAGAGCGCGGACGACGCGCGGGAGCGCCGCCGGGTCCGCGCGCTTGGTGAGGAACCCGTCGGCCCCGGCGCGCAGCGTCGCGAGCGCCGCCTCCTCGTCGTCGTGGTGGGAGACCACGAGGAGGGTGGTGCGCCCGTCGGAGGCGCGGACCGCTGCGACGATCTCGGGGTCGCAGATCTGGTCGACGACGACGTCGGGCGGATGGGCGTGCGTCGAATCGACGAGGTCCTCGACGTCGAGTCGGACGACGGCGATGTCCTCGTCGCGGGTGATCGCCTCGGCGAGCGCCGCGGTGGCGTACGGGTCGCGCTCGGCGACGAAGACCCGCAAGGGCCGAGGCATGAGGTCACGGTAGGCCGGAACCTTCGCGGCGCTGGGTGAGAGATCCGGTGGGCGCTGGTGGCATTCCTCACCCGTGCTCGAGGGAGGGTTCACCCGGTCTCCCCCCGTGCTGCGGGCAGTGTCACGAACGTGCATGGTCCAGTCGCCCCCGAGGCGAGGTCACGTCAGATCGGTTCCAGGAGCGCCCCCCTCGGGGGAGGCACGGCCACGCTCACCCAGGCGCAGGGCGAGGTCCTGCGCTGGCCCGGCGCCGTCGGCTTGCCGGGTCCCCCCGTCGACGCGGTGCCCGCCGAGGCGGGTGCGCTCGTCCGCAGCGGAAGCGCCCGCCTCGGCTACTGGGCGCTCGCCGCCCTGTGGCTGCTCGTGAACGCGCTCTTCTGGCCCTGGTGGCTCCAGGGCGATCGCGCGGGAGCGTGGTGGCTCTTCGCCCCGGCGACGATCTCGCTCGGCTACGTCTTCACCGCGCTCCCGACCATCTACTGGTTCTTCCTCGGCCGCGCGCGCCGCCCGCCGGAGCGCGCCGCTCCCCGCGGCATGCGCGTCGCGATGATCACGCCGTGCGTGCCGTCGCACGAGTCCTTCGACGTCATCGCCCGCCAGATGGCCGCGCTCGCGCACGTCCGCTACCCGCACGACAGCTGGGTCCTCGACGAGGGCGACAACCCCGACGTGCGCATGATCGCGCAGATGTGGGGCGTGCGGTACTTCACCCGCAAGGACGTCGAGAAGTGGAACCGCCCCGGGCCGCCGTTCCAGGCGAAGACGAAGGCCGGCAACGTCAACGCGTGGCTCGACCACATCGACGACGAGGGGATCGAGTACGACGCCTTCGTCCAGCTCGACATCGACCACATCCCGTCTCCGGACTACCTCGACCGCACGCTCGGCCACCTCCGCGACCCGAACGTCGCGTGGGTGCAGGCGCCGAGCGTCGCGGGGAACCTCGACTCGTGGATCGCGCGCGGGCACGCCGAGCAGGACGTCGTCCTGCAGGGGCCGCTGCAGATGGGCTTCTACGGCCACACGCGGACGCCGTTCATCATCGGCTCGCACACGACCTACCGGATGGGGCCCATCCGCGAGATCGGCGGCTTCCAGCCGACGCGCGCGGAGGACCACCTCGACACGGTCGTCCTCGCCTCGCGGGGGTACCGCGGCGTCTACACGCCGGAGGTGATCGCACGCGGGGACGGCCCGGAGACGCTCGCGACGTACCTCGGCCAGCAGTTCGCGTGGGCGTACTCGATGGTCGGGATCTTCCTCGAGCGCACGCCGCGTCTCCTGCGCCGCTACGACCCGCGGCAGGCGTTCCAGTTCCTCATGGCCCAGAGCTGGTACATGCTCTGGTCGCTCGCGTGCGCGGCCCTCTGGCTGCTGCCGATCGTCGCGGTCGTCACCGGGCACGTCATCGCCGAGATATCGATCGCGGAGTTCGCGGTCGCCGGCGGAGCCGTGCTCGTCACGTCGACCCTCATGTGGTGGACCTCGCGCGACCTCTTCCAGCCCGAGGGCGTGACGCTGTCGTGGCGCGGGCTCCTCCTCGAGACGGCGCGCTGGCCGATCGTCCTCTCCGCGGTCGTGAACGTGCTGCTGCGGGTGAAGCGCCCGTACATGATCACCCCGAAGGGGCGGCCGCCCGGCGCGCTCCCGCCGGGGGCCCGGCTGTTCGGACCGTTCCTCCTCCTCGCCTGGGTGGGACTCGCCGCCGTCGGCGCCTTCCTCGCCGAGGGCGGGACGAGCCCGGCCGCAGGCCACCTCGTGCTCGTCTACCTCAACGTCGTCACGCTGCTCGCGCTCGTCGCGACGACGGTCGCGCTCGAGCACCGCGACGCGCGCCCGCACGTCGGCGCCGTCACGGCGCTGCGCCAGCGGCTCGGCACGCTCGTCGTCCTCCTCGTGACGTTCGCGGCGACCGCGGGCGCGGTCGCTGCGACATGGGCGCCGATGACGGAGGCGCTCGGGTGAAGCGCGGCGGCCCCTCGCCGACCGTCCTCCTCTCCGTCGCCGTGCTCGCGCTCATCGCCCTGCGCGTGGCGGAGCCGTGGTCGACGGCGTCCTCGGCGCGCGCGGGGCCCGGTCCGTGGGGCGCACCCGCCGACCGCGCCGAGGGCGACCTCGAGCTCGGCGTCACGACGCTCGCCCTCGCCCGCAACTCGTGGAAGCCGTGGACGCCGGCCGATCTCGTCGAGGTCGATCGGTTCGAGCACGACGCGCGCCGGCACGCGGACATCGTCATGTGGTTCGCCGACTGGGAGTCCTCGGAGTTCGACGCAGCACAGGCTCGCGCGGTCCGCGCGCGCGGGAGCACGCCTGCGATCGCATGGGAGCCGTGGGACGCGTCGCGGCCGACGCCGAACCAGCCCGCGTACCGCCTGCGCACGATCATCGACGGCGAGCACGACGCGACGATCCGGCGCTGGGCGCGTGCGATCGCGAAGGACGGCGGCCCGCTGCGAATCCGGTTCGCGCACGAGATGAACGGCGCCGCCTACCCGTGGGCTGAGCGCGTCAACGGCAACCGCCAGGGCGAGTACGTGCGGGCATGGCGGCACGTGAGGCGGATCTTCGATGCCGAAGGCGCCCGCAACGTGACCTGGGAGTGGTGCCCGGTCGCCGGCGCGCTCGACGCGGGCCTCTTCCCCGGCCAGGACGAGGTCGACGTCGCCGCCGTGTCGGGCTTCAACGGCGGCTCGGCCGTGTTCCGCCGGCGCTGGCGCTCGTTCGTGGAGGCCTTCGCGGCGCCGCTGACCCGCGTCCATCAGCTCGCCCCCGCGCTGCCCGTGGCCGTCTCGGAGGTCGCGAGCGCGGAGGCCGGCGGCGACAAGGGCGCCTGGATCACCGCGATGTTCGACGAGCTGCGGCGCCGGCCCGAGGTCACCTCCCTCACGTGGTTCCACGTCGACAAGGAGGTCGACTGGCGCATCACGAGCTCGGAGGACGCTCGCGCCGCGTTCGCCCGGGGGCTGCGTGCCACGCGGGGTCGCCCGCCTGCGTTCGGGCCCCCGTCGGCGCTCGGGACGCTCGACCCTACGCGTAGCGGTCGATGAGCGCGCGGAAGGTGCGGAAGGCGGGCTTCGGCGAGTAGTCGTCGCGCATGATCCCGTACTGGCTCTCGAAGCTCGAGACAGACGAGTCCGCGTCGCGGAGGTCGAACCAGCGGTAGCCGCTCACGCCGTACCGGCGACCGTGGTCGACGACGGCCTTCACGATCGCGCGCATCGCCGCCTGCTGCTTGCTGTCGGTCCGGCCGCCGCGGCCGGTGGGATAGCCGCTCTCGACGAACGTGATCGCCGAGTGGGAGAGGCCGGCGCGCCTCAGGTAGTCCTTGCGCAGGACGCGCATCGCCCTGATCGTCGCGGTGCGCGCGCCGGCCGTGAGGCTGCTCGACGCGATCCGCGGACCCCAGGTCCCGGGGTAGGCGTTGATGCCGACCCAGTCGACCGCGCGTGAGAACCGGCGCCCGCCCATCCGGCGGAGGGAGCGGAACCAGTCGCGCTCGCGCCTGCTCTCCGCGTAGGCCCAGTTGAAGCCGATCGTGAGGTGGCCGTAGCCGCGCTTACGGGTCTCGGAGTCCGCCGCGACGATGCCGCGGACGAGGGCGCGCTTGGCCCCCCGGTAGGCGCCGTCGGAGGCGTCGGCGGATGCGCTGACGTTCGCCTCGTTCGTCACCTGGAGGTGCGTGACGCGCTCGTTCGGGCCGAGCTGGCGCACCCGCGCGCGGACGAACTCGGCGAAGCCCCTCACGTCGCCGCGGGACGACCGATAGCGGAGGACGAGCTCGACGTGGAGCCCGCGCCCCGTGTAGTCCTCGATCTGCGTCGTGAGCCACGAGGGGATCTCGTCGGCGTCGGAGCGGTCGGTGAACTCGTCGTAGAGGTGGACGACGAAGGGCCGCTCGTCGTCGGGCCGCAGCTCCTCGAGCGCCGCGCTGCGCAGGCGCGGGATCTCGGGGCGCGGCTCCCCGCGGCCGTTGACCGCGCCGGCGCCGCCGCCGGGGTAGATGCCGAAGACGACCCGCTTCGACCGGGCGGCGCGACGACGCTCGCTGCGGACCCGCGCCGAGCGGGCGCGAGGGGTCTCCTGGCTCGCGCGCGCCCGGGCGTCCGATGTGCTGTCGCTCGCGGCGCTCGCCGATGGGGCGGCGGGGCCGCCCGCGCCGAGCGCGAGGACGACGATGCCGAACGCGAGAGCGGCGAGGAAGGCACGGAGGGGAACGGACCGATGACGCGCCATGTGGTCGCGATCGGCCGTGTGCGGACTTCCTCCCCCTCCGACCCCCATGACGTGGACGAAACTCGCACGAGAGGGGGAGGAAATTCAACGCCAATGGTGAGACCCTGTGGTCCGACCGGGAGATGTGTCACCCGGCCGAGGTCCGTCCAACGTGATGCTGATGGGTGGTGGCATGGCTCCCCATGGCGGCGTATCGGAAGGCGACATCGGTCGAGGGCACCCTGCGGCGTCCGACGAGCCTCTCGCGCGCTTGCGCGCGGTCTGCGCCGACGGCGACCCGCTCGCCCGCCGCGTCGTGAAGGAGACGCTGCGAGACGCCGGCGTCACCGTCGTCGCGGAGGCCGCGACCGGCCTGGAGGCGGTCGAGCTGGCCGTGCACTACGTGCCCGACGTCGTCCTCGTCGATGCGAACCTCGCCGCACCCGACGGCCTCGAGACGATCCGCCGGATCCGCGGCCGCAAGCCGGAGATCCGCGTCGTCATGCTCATGGCGAGCGACGACGAGGACCTCGCGCTCGCGGGCCTGCGCTCGGGCGCGGTCGGCGTCCTCACGAAGACGCTCGAGCTCGAGACGCTCCCGCGGGTGATCATCGCCGTCGCCGCCGGCGAGGCCGCGGTGTCGCGGCGGCTCACGCGGCGTCTCGTGCGCCAGTTCCAGGACGCGCGGGAGGGCATGATCGGGCTGCGGCCGGTGCGCTCGGCGCTCACCGACCGCGAGTGGGAGGTCCTCGACCTCCTCTGCGCGGGCGGGAGCACCGACAGCATCGCCGACGAGCTCGTCCTCACCGTCGAGACGGTCCGCTCGCACGTGAAGGGCATCTTCCGCAAGCTCGGCGTCTCCTCGCGCGCCGAGGCCGTCGCGGAGGCGCGGCGCCTCCGCGGCGAGGCGGGCTCGCCCCCGCCGGTGCGGCACTGAGAGCGCATCTGCGCCAACTCTGCTCCCGAGGCTCAAGTTCCCGGTCGATCCCGCCGAAGAGGGGCGGCAGGGAGGCGTCGACGAGACCTCGTGCGAGGACGACGACGTATGTACAGAGAGGACGAACGGACGACCACCGCGGCCGCCTCGCGCGGCGGCCGGCTGCTCGCCACGCTCGCGCACGAGCTCCGCACGCCGCTGTACGGGGTCAGCGGGATCGTCGAGGCGGTCCGCGCGGAGCGGGCGGAGGAGCTCGACCCGTCGCTGCTGCGTGATCTCGCGACGATCGACGCGGCGGTCCGCGAAGCCCTCCGCATCGTCGACGATCAGGTCGAGCTCGCCCGTCTCGGCGCCGGCACGGTCGCGGTGCGCCCGCAGCCCGTGGACGTCGCCGCGCTCGTCGCCGAGCTCGGCGACCTGCTCGCGGCGCTGCCGCGTGCCGCCGGCGTCGAGCTGCGTGTGGACGAGCCGCCCTCGGACCTGCCGCGCCTCACGAGCGACCGGGGCAAGATCGCGCAGGTCGTGCGCAACCTCATCGCCAACGCGGTGAGGTTCACGGCCGAGGGCCACGTGCGGCTGCACGTCGAGCGAGCTGACGACGACGGCGTCGCCTTCGTCGTCACGGACACCGGGCCCGGGTTCGCCCTCGAGACCTCGCGACGCTTCGGGCGGCCGGTCCGACCGCCGGAGGTCGCCGCGCACGGCCTCGGGGGGACGGGGCTCGGCCTGGCCCTCTGCGAGGAGTACGCCGCCGCGCTCGGCGGCCGCCTCGAGGTGCGCAGCGTCGCGGGTGAGGGGACGTGCGCGACCCTCACGGTTCCTGGCGCGCCGGCGCTCGCCCGGCGCGGCTGAGCGCCCCCGCCCGCCGGAGGGGCGCCCGGGGGGCGGGATCGAGCGCCAAGGCGCATGATCTGCGGGGTTTCTCGCGTCGGCCCCTCGGGTTTCCCCCCTGTCCGAGCGGAGCGTCGCGGGTTCGGCTGACACAGTCCCCCAAGGAGCCTGGCCGGCCTGGGGCGGTTTGTTCCCCCACGTCGCCACCGTCGCGTCACCCAGCCGGGACGGGATCTGCGTCAACGCTGTCGCCGTGCCCGATTCAGCTGGTTCCAGTGCCCGGTTCTCGGTCGTCCAGGATCCGCCCGCCCCGGCGTTCGTCCCCAGCCCGCCCGCGAGCCGGACGCCGCCCCCGCCGCCCGCGGGCCGGACGCCGCCCCCGCTGCGCTCCGCTCCGGCGCGCCGCCGCGCCCGCACCAGCCTCCCGGTGCGCGCGGGCGCCGGCCGGCTCGCCCACCACGCGACGACGGTGCTCTGGATCATCGTCAACGCGGGCTTCTGGACGTGGTGGCTCGCGCCCGGCCAGCGTGGGTCGACCGGGATGTTCATCGCGGCGACGATCCCTCTCGCCTACCTCCTCACCGTCCTGCCGAGCTTCTTCTGGTTCTTCGTCGGGCGCGCGCGGCGCCCGGTCCACCGGCCCGCCCCGCGCGGGATGCGCGTCGCCCTCATCACGCCCTGCGTCCCGTCGCACGAGTCGATCGAGATCGTCGCCCGCCAGCTCGCGGCGCTGCAGACGGTGCGCTACCCGCACGACAGCTGGGTCCTCGACGAGGGGGACGACCCCGACGTGAAGGCGCTTGCGGAGGCCTTCGGCGTGCGCCACTTCACCCGCAAGGGCGCCGGGCGGTGGAACCAGCCGGGGCCGCCGTTCCAGGCGAAGACGAAGGCCGGGAACGTCAACGCGTGGCTCGACCACGTCGAGGCGGAGGGGATCGAGTACGACGCCTTCGTCCAGCTCGACATCGACCACATCCCGTCTCCGGACTACCTCGACCGCACGCTCGGCCACCTCGACGATCCGCAGGTCGGATGGGTGCAGGCGCCGAGCGTCGCCGGCAACCTCGACTCCTGGACCTCGCGCGGCCTCGCCGAGCAGGACGTCATCCTCCAAGGGCCCCTGCAGATGGGCTTCTACGGCCACACCAGGACGCCGTTCATCATCGGGTCGCACACGACCTACCGGACCTCGGCGATCCGCGAGATCGGCGGCTACCAGCCGACGCGCGCCGAGGACCACCTCGACACGGTCGTGCTCGCGGCGCACGGCTACCGCGGCGTCTACGTCCCCGAGGTGCTCGCCCGCGGCGACGGGCCGACGGACCTCGCGACCTACCTCGGCCAGCAGTTCGCGTGGGCGTACTCCATGGTCGAGATCTTCCTCCGCCACACGCCGCGTCTTCTCCGGAGCTACACCCCGCGTCAGGCGTTCCAGTTCCTCATGGCCCAGAGCTGGTACCCGATGTGGTCGCTGTCGTGCGCGGTCCTCTGGGTGCTCCCGATCGTCGCGCTCCTCACCGGGCACGCGATCGCCGACGTCGAGCTGAGTCGCTTCCTCCTCGCCTCGGGGGCGATCGTCCTCACCTCCACGCTCATGTGGTGGACCTCCCGCGACCTCTTCCAGCCGTCCGGCGTGACGATGTCGTGGCGGCTCCTCGTCCTGGAGGCGGCGCGGTGGCCGATCGTCCTCTGGGCCGTCGTGAACGTCCTCTTCCGCGTCAAGAAGCCCTACATGATCACGCCGAAGGGCGACAAGGCCGAGCGCGTCGTGCCCGGGCGTCGTCTCTACGGCCCGTTCCTCCTCCTCGCGTGGCTGAGCCTCGCCGCCGCGGCCGTCGGGGTGATGGTGGGGGCCGAGCCGTCGACCCAGGGCTACCTCGTCCTCGTCCTCTTCAACGCGACCGTCGCGCTCCTCCTGCTGGCGGTGACGCTGGGGCTCGAGCTGCGGGTCCTGCGCGGACGGATGGGGTTCGTCTCGCTCGTCCGGGGACGCGGGGCGATGGTCGTCGGCTTCGCTGCGACCGCGGCGGCGGCCGTCGTCGTCATGGGCGCGGCGTGGGTCCCGATGTCGGAGGCCGTGCGGTGACCTGATGCGCGGCCGACCACCGCCCCGTCCGCTCGCCGCGCCCGCGGTCGCGGCGACCGTCCTCGCGGCGGTGGTCGTCGCGTGCGCGGGGCCGGCGGCGTCGGATGGGATCGAGGCGCGGTCCTCGACGAGCGCGAAGGCGCTGCGGCTCGGCGTGACGACGCTCGCGCTCGCGCGCAACGCGTCGGTCCCCTGGGACATGGCCGACCTCGCCGAGATCGACGCGTTCGACCGCGCCGCCCGTGCGCGGACGCGCGTCGTCTCGTGGTTCGCGGACTGGGAGTCGAGCCGCTTCGACCCGGTGCAGGCGCGAGCGATCCGGGCGCGCGGCGCGACGCCCAACATCACGTGGGAGCCGTGGGACGTCGAGTCCCGCGGGCTCGCGAACCAGCCGAAGTACCGGCTGCGCACGATCATCGAGGGCCGCCACGACGGGACGATCCGGCGCTGGGCGCGCGCGATCGCGGACTACGGCGGCCCGGTGCGCATCCGGTTCGCGCACGAGATGAACGGCGACTGGTACCCGTGGGGCGAGCGCGCGAACGGCAACCGCCGCGGGGAGTACGTGCGCGCGTGGCGTCGGGTGCACCGGATCTTCCGTCGCGAGGGGGCGACGAACGTGCGGTGGGTGTGGAGCCCCGTCGCGGGGAGCATCTCGCGGCGCCTCTTCCCGGGGAGGAGGTACGTCGACGTCGTCGGCGTCTCCGGCTACAACGGCGGCACCGTCGCCTTCCGCAAGCGCTGGACGGAGTTCTCCGACGCCTTCGCGGGCAGCGTGAGGCGGCTCGAGCAGCTCGCCCCCGGCAAGGACATCGAGATCTCCGAGGTCGCGAGCGCCGAGAACGGCGGCAGCAAGGCGCTCTGGATCCGGCGGATGTTCCGCTGGCTCTCCCGCCGGCCGAACGTCCGGACGCTCATCTGGTTCCACGTCGACAAGGAGACCGACTGGCGCATCACGAGCTCGCGGGCGTCGCGGCAGGCGTTCGCGAGTGGATACGCCGCTCTCCTGCGGCGCGCGCGTCGATGAGGGACGTCCGATGAGGGTGAGTGGCAGTGCGCCAAGTTGCCGTCGGGGTCTCAAGTCGGCCACCTGCGGTGCCGATGTACGAGCCCACACGCGCGCGTGCAACGGAGGTTCCAAGAATGGAAGGCGGCACCACTCCCATGGACGAACAGCCGACAACGGTGAGGGCGATCGTGACGGACGACGATCCGCTCGCCCGGTCCGTCGTCAAGGACGCCTTGCGAGCGGCGGGCATCACCGTCGTGGCCGAGGCCTCGTCGGGACGCGAAGCCGTCGAGCTCGCAGCGCACTACGCCCCCGACGTCGTCCTCATGGACCTCCTCATGCCCGGGGTCGACGGCATCGAGGCGACGCGCCGGATCCACCGCGTGCGCCCGAACGTGAAGATCATCGTCCTCACCGCGAGCGACGACGCCGAGCTCGGCCTGCTCGCGCTCCGCGCCGGGGCGGTCGGCTTCCTCGGCAAGTCGGTCGACCCGGTGACGCTGCCCAGGATCGTCAAGGCCGTCGCCGCCGGCGAGGCCGCGGTCCCGCGCCGCCTCACGGCGCTCCTCGTCGAGCGCTTCCAGCAGGCGCGCGTCGACTCCAGCGGCATGCGACCCGTGAAGTCGGTCCTCACCGATCGCGAGTGGGAGGTGCTCGACCTCCTGTGCCGCGGTGAGACGACGGAGGGCATCGCCGCCGAGCTCGTGCTCAGCGTCGAGACCGTGCGGTCGCACGTGAAGAGCCTCCTGCGCAAGCTCGGGGTGTCGAGCCGCCAGGAGGCGGTGAGCGCCGCGATGCGCCTCCGAGGCGACGCGCCCGACCTCGTCGAGGCCGCGTGAGCACGGCGATCTCCTCGCACGAGCTGAGCGAGGGGGTCATCGCCCACGCGCTCGCGGAGCCGGTGCTCGTGCTCCGCAGCGCGACGCCGCGCACGGGTCCGGCCGGCCGGGCCGTCGACCGTCTCGCGACGATCCTCGACGCGCTCGTGCGCGTCTCGGCCGTCGACCGGCCGTGCGACGACGACGACGTGTCGCTCGGGGCGCTCGTCCGCGCGGCCGCCGACGGCGTCGAGGTCGTGGGCGACATCGACACGACGGTCCGGGGGGACCGCGAGCTCCTCGGGACGCTCGTCGCGGAGATCCTCGCCAACGTCCGTGAACACGGCGACGGGGTCGCCCGGGTCTCCTCCCGGACCGGGCCGGACGGCGCCTGGTGCCTCGTCGTCGAGGACGACGGGCCGGGGCTCCCGGCGGGGTTCCGTCCGCTCGGCCGCCTGCCCGAGTCCCATCACGCGGGGGTCGGTCTCGTCATCTGCGAGCGCATCGCCCGGGCCCACGGCGGCCGGCTCGACGCGCGGACGGCCGCCGGCGGAGGCGCACGCATTTCCGTCGAGGTGAACGGACGCCCATGACGCCGCTCGGGCCGATCCTCCTCGTCGAGGACTCGCCCGACCTCGCGGCGCTCGTCGCCGAGACGCTCTCGAACGTCGCGGACGTCGAGACCTGCGCGACGCTCGCCTCCGCCGTGGCCGCCGCCGACCGCGGGCTCGCGCTCGTCGTCGCCGACCTCGGGCTCCCCGACGCCGCGCCCCACGACGTCGTGCCCGCGCTCCGCAGGGCCGCCGGCGATGTTCCGGTCGTCGTCCTCACGGGGGACCCGACGTCCACCGCGCGCGACGCGAGCCTCGCGGCGGGGGCGGTCGACGTGCTGCCGAAGACGGCGATCCTCGACGGCGCGCTCGTCGAGGCCGTGCGCCGCCACGCCGGGACCCGCGCGCCCGCCTGATGGACACGGCCGGGGCCGTCGCCGAGAATGGCGTCGTCCGCCCCGTCCTGCCAGGAGGTCCCGTGTCCGCATCGTCCGTCGACGCCGAGCCCGTCATCCGCCTCGTCCCCAGCCAGGAGGAGGTCCTCCTGCGCGAGGCCGTCGGGGGGATCGCGTCCGAGTACGGCGCCGCCTACATGGTGGAGCGCCACGAGGCGGGGGAGCCGCCGACCGAGCTGTGGGACGCGCTCGCCGAGAAGGGCTACTGCGGCGTCAACCTCCCCGAGCGCCACGGAGGCGGTGGGCTCGGGATGACCGGCCTCGCCGCGGTCCAGGAGGAGCTCGCGCGGCAGGGCTGCACGCAGCTCATGCTCGTCGTCTCGCCCGCGATCGCCGGCTCGATCCTCGTCCTCCACGGCACCGACGATCAGAAGGACCGCTGGCTGCCCGGGCTCGCCGACGGCACCGAGCGCATCTCGTTCGCCGTCACGGAGCCGGACGCGGGGACGAACACCCACAACATCACGACGCGCGCGAAGCGGCTGGACGACGGGACGTGGCGGCTGCGCGGCCAGAAGACGTACATCTCCGCCGTGGAGCACGCGACGGCGCTCCTCGTCGTCGCCCGCGAGGAGCTCGCCGACGGTGCGCTGGGCCTCCCGCTCCTCTTCATCATGGACGTCGACGCCGAGGGCTTCACGCGCGAGCACATCCCCACGGCGCTGCGGCTGCCGGACAAGCAGTGGACGCTCTACTTCGACGACGTGCGGATCCCCGAGGAGCGCCTCATCGGCGGGTCGACGGGCGGCCTCGGCGCGCTCTTCGACGGCCTCAACCCGGAGCGGATCATGGCGGCGGCGGGCTCGGTGGGGAGCGCCGACCGCGCGCTCGCGAAGGCGGCTGAGTACGCGAACGAGCGCGTCGTGTGGGGACAGCCGATCGGCGCCCACCAGGGCATCTCCCACCCGCTCGCCCAGTGCAAGGTCGACGTCGAGCTCGCGCGTCTCATGACGCGGAAGGCCTGCGCGCTCTACGACGCCGGGTGGAAGGGCGCCGGAGAGGCGTCGAACATGGCGAAGTACGCGGCTGCGGAGGTCGGCGTGAAGGCCGTCGACCAGGCGATCCAGACCCACGGCGGCAACGGCATCGCCCTCGAGTACGGGCTCTCGGACATGTGGTGGGGCGCGCGCCTCTCGAAGATCGCCCCCGTGAGCCGCGAGATGATCCTCAACTACGTCGCCGAGCACTCGCTCGGCCTGCCGAAGAGCTACTGAGCCCCCTCTGCTGCGCACGCCGCGCGCCGCGCCGCACGGCGCGCGCCGCGCTTTCTTCCCGCTCAGCGGGAAGGAAGCGCGGCGGCGGGCGGGGTCAGCCCGGCAGCACCTGCTTGGCGGTCTGCTCGCCGCGCATGCGGGCGGGGAGGTAGCCGGTGAACTGGATGGAGAGCTGGCCTCCGAGGGCGGCGGCGCCGGTGAGCTTCTCGTTGAGGCTCCACTTGCCGTCGTCGATCTTGGCGCGGAGGCGCAGGAACTTGACCGTGCCGTCGGTGTCGGCGTAGCCGAGGCGGATGCGGACGACGCCGCGGGCCTTGGTGCTGATGGTGCCGCTCACCTTGAGGCGGTCGTTCTTGAGGGTGGTGACCTTGCGTTCGAGGTTGGCCTTGACGTTGGCGGCGCGCAGGCGGACGTCGTCGGGGCGCACGAGGGTGTTGCCGTCGTAGTCGATCTCGAGGATGCCGGAGCGGGCGCGGCGCATCTTGGAGGGGAGCTTCTCGTCGATCTTGACGACGCCGTCGTCGGGGATGGTGACCTCGAAGCGGTGCTTGCGGCCGCCGCTCTCGAACTCGGCTTTGAGCTTGCCGGTCGCGCGGGCGGTGATCTCGGCGAGGATGTCGAGGCGGCCGTCCTTCACGCCGGCGCGACGGACGCGCAGCTTGGCGGGGAACCGCGGGGGCTCGGCGCCTCCGCCGGCGCCGGGCGGGAGGGGGGGAGGCACGGGCGGGGACACCGCGGGGTCGACGTAGGGGTCGAGCGACGCGACGCGGACTGACCCGTCGAGCCGCTGGTAGGCGACCCAGCCGCCTCCGTCCGGCGCAGCGTCGACCTTGAGCGAGAGGAGCGCCTCGGTGTCGGGAAGGATGACGACCGGCGCGCTCCACGTGACGCCGTCGTCGGCGGAGAACGCCCACTTCGTCGTCCCGCCCGGGGTGTACCAGACGGCGTGAAGCCGTCCGGAGCCGTCGCGGACCATGTCCCACCGGGGTCCGGCGCCGGAGGCGGTGAGGAGGGTCGGCGCGTCGAAGCCGGCGCCGGTGAACCTCCGCATCTCGATCTGGCCGCCGCGCCGGTATCCGAGCACCACGGGGCGCGACGCCGACCCGTCGGCGAGATCGGGGTCGTCGGCGTCCGAGGTTCCCGTGATCGCCGCCGCGGCCGACCAGTTCGCCTGGACGTTGATGTCGCCGGCCCCGTACTGACGCCAGAGGAGGTCGCTCCCCTCATCGGTCACGGCGATCGGCGAGACGCCGTTGACGAGGCCGATCGTCGCTCCGCTGCTCACCCCGCTGAACAGGTCGGCGAAGATCCCCGCGCCGGGGGCCGCGAAGGTCTGCACGTCGCTACCGAACGTGTTCGTCCCCGTGATCGCGGAGTAGCGCGGGACCCCACCGTCGATGAACGTCGTGGCGTCCCCGTCGAAGTCGAAGGGCACCGAAGCGGCCGACGTGGGGAACGCGGTGGGGCCGCTGAACGTGGCCCCACCGTCGGAGCTGTCGAGGATGCTCACGCGGCTGAAGTCCGGCTCGCGCATGAGGATCGACGGCTGCCCGTCAGCGCGCTCGAGCACGTAGACGAGGTTGTCGACAGAAGAGGTCGGAACCGAGGGTGGCGATCCCACCGGGCAGCCGATGCCGCCGGTGCCACGAGGCACGCGGCAGATGTGGGTCCCGGTGAAGACGCTGTTGCGCACGGTCCAGGCGACGATGGCAGTCCCGTCGGCGAGGACGTTGAGAGTCGGCTTGCCGCTCGTCCCGAGGTGGACCGGCACGCCTGCCCGCGCGGGGGCCGCCATCGCTGTCGCGGACCCCGCTGCGAGGATCGCCGTTGCTGCTGCCAGACCTGTCCGTCGCATGTCCCGCTCCATCAGTCGCGTTGCGCGTGTTCTACACCCGCAACCGTCCGACCGGGAGAAAATGACGCGGCGCGCGTCTTGGCGCGCAGGCGCTCCCCCCGGCAGCTGTGTCGGAATGAACCCGGCGTCTGGGTTCATTCCGACACACCTGCCCGCCCGCGGGCGGGCAGGCACGAGGCGGCCGGCTACCCGACCGTCCAGGTGTCGCCGCTGCGCAGGAGCGCGTCGATGTCCTCGGTCGACGGCGCCGCGCCGGGCGGGCTGGAGGTCCCGAACACCGGGCGCTCCACCGACCGGAAGACGCCGAGGGGCGTCGGGCCGTTCGGGTGCGACGAGAGCCGCGAGAGCGCGAACGCGAGGGCGGGGTTCTCGCGGGACGGGTCGTGGACGATGATCCGCGACTCGTCGGCGCCCTCGAGGTCGGCGATCGCGAGGTCGCCGTCGTCGCCGCGCACGACGCAGCGGCGCGCGTCCTCGGGACCGAAGACGATCGGCTCGCCCGCGACGAGCGGCACCTGGTTGAGCGCCGCGTGCTCCTTGTCGGTGAGGGCCGAGAACGCGCCGTCGTTGAAGACCGGGCAGTTCTGGTAGATCTCGACGAGCGCGGCGCCCGGGTGGGCGGCGGCCTGGCGGAGGATCTCCGGCATGTGCTTCTTGTCGCGGTCGATCGTCCGCGCGACGAACGTCGCGTCCGCGCCGAGCGCGAGCGACACCGGGTTGAACGGCGCGTCGGTCGACCCGAAGGGCGTCGACTTCGTCACCTTGCCGCGCTCGGACGTCGGCGAGATCTGGCCCTTCGTGAGCCCGTAGATCTGGTTGTTGAAGAGGAGGATCTTCACCGGCACGTTGCGCCGCAGCGCGTGGACGAGGTGGTTGCCGCCGATGGACAGCGCGTCGCCGTCACCGGTGACGACCCAGATGGAGAGGTCGTCCCGCGCCGTCGCGAGGCCGGTCGCGAGCGCCGGGCCGCGGCCGTGGATGCCGTGCATCCCGTACGTGTCCATGTAGTACGAGAAGCGCCCGGCGCAGCCGATCCCGCTCACGAAGACGATCTGCTCCGGCGGGATCCCGAGATCGGGCATGAAGCCCTGGACGGCGGCGAGGATCGCGTAGTCCCCGCAGCCCGGGCACCACCGCGTCTCCGCGCTCGACTGGAAGTCGCTCTTGCTGAGCTCGACGGTCGCCATGTCAGACACGCTCCAGGATGGCCGCCTCGATCTCCGGGGCGAAGAGGGGCCGGCCCTCCACCCGCGCGTGCGACTCGACGTCGACGAGGAACTTCGCGCGCAGGATCTGCGCGAGCTGCCCCGAGTTCATCTCGGGCAGGAGGACCCGGTCGAAGGACCGCAGGACCTCCTCGGTGTTCGGAGGAAGAGGGTTGAGGTGGCGGAAGTGGGCGGTCGCGACCTTGGCGCCCTGCTCGCGTGCCCGGCGCGCGCCCGCGCGGATCGCGCCCATGCTCGACCCCCACCCGATGACGAGGAGCTCGGCGCCCTCGTCGGCGTCCACCTCGAGCGGCGGGACGTCGATGCCCGCGACCTTCGCCGCGCGCAGGTCGGTCATCCGCTGGTGGTTCGGGCCCTCGTAGGAGATCGCGCCGGTGAGGTCGGCCTTCTCGAGGCCGCCGATCCGGTGCTGGAGGCCGGGCGTGCCCGGCACCGCCCACGGCCGCGCGAGATCGTCGTCGCGCGAGTACGGGAGGAAGTCCGAGCCGTCCTCGTTCGGATGCGTCCGGAAGTTCGCGTTGATCGGCGGGAGATCGCCGGCCGACGGGATCCGCCACGGCTCGCTCGAGTTCGCGAGGAAGAGGTCCGAGAGGAGGATGACCGGGGTGCGGTAGCGCACCGCGATCCGCGCCGCCTCGTAGGCCATGAGGAAGCAGTCGCCGGGGCTCGCGGGGGCGACGACCGGCATCGGCGACTCGCCGTGTCGGCCGTGCAGCGCGAGGAGGAGGTCCGACTGCTCGGTCTTCGTCGGCAGGCCCGTCGACGGTCCCGCGCGTTGGACGTCGATGACGATCATCGGCAGCTCGAGCATGACCGCCAGGCCGATCGTCTCGGCCTTGAGGTCCATGCCGGGGCCGCTCGTCGAGGTGACGCCGAGCCGGCCGCCGAACGACGCGCCGAGCGCGATCGACGCGGCGGCGATCTCGTCCTCCGCCTGGACCGTGCGGACGCCGAGCTTCTCGTGGCGCGACAGCTCGTGGAGCAGCTCGGACGCCGGGGTGATCGGGTACGCGCCGAGGACGAGCGGCAGGCCGCTCCGGGCGCTCGCCGCGACGAGGCCGAACGCCGTCGTCGTCGTGCCGTTGACGTTGCGGTAGGTCCCGGCGGGGACGTCCGGCACGGGCGGGACCGTCACCTGGACGTCGATGAGCTCGGACGTCTCGCCGAAGCTCCAGCCCGCCTTGAACGCCGCGACGTTCGCCTCCGCGATCTGCGGCTTCTTCTCGAACTTCTGCCGGATCCACCGCTCCGTGACGTCGACCGGACGGTCGTACAGCCACGAGACGAGCCCGAGCGCGAAGAGGTTGCGGGCGCGCTGCGCGTCGCGTGATCCGACGCCCTCGAGCGCCTCCACCGCCGCGCTCGTGAGCGTCGTCATCGGGACGCGCTTCACCTGGTAGGCCTCGAGCGAGTCGTCCTCCAGCGGGTTCGACTCGTAACCGGCCTTCTGCACGGCGCGGACCGTGAACGCGTCCTCGTTGAGGATGATCGTCGCGCCGCGGTCGAGGAGACCGATGTTCGCGCGGAGCGCCGCGGGGTTCATCGCGACGAGGACGTTCGGCTTGTCGCCGGGCGTGAGGATGTCCCGGGCGGCGAAGTGGATCTGGAACGCGCTGACCCCGCCGATCGTCCCGGCGGGCGCCCGGATCTCGGCGGGGAAGTCCGGAAGGGTCGCGAGGTCGTTCCCGAGCGCCGCGGTGGCGGCGGTGAAGCGGTCGCCGGCGAGCTGCATGCCGTCGCCGGAGTCCCCGGCGAAGCGCACGACGACGCGCTCCTGCTCCTCCTGGCGCTTCGAGGGGCCTTCGATGGTGCTCATCGTGGGTGTGGTCCGTTCGTGTCGGTCCGTGGGCTGGCGGCGAGCCGTCCCTGCCTCCCCCGTTCGCCGTTGCCCTCTCCACACCCAGGCGACCGCGGTGCGCTGGACCGCTGCCTTCTCTTTCGCGGCACCTTAGCGTGACACTGTGTCGACAGGGGCTTCCATCCCCCCAGTGGTTCGGGGCAATCTCTAGATTGGGGGACAGGATGCTTGCGGCCAGCGAAGGGTTCTCGTTCGCGGACCCCTATGCCGTCGCCGTCCTCTTCGTCGGCTTCGCGCTCCTCGTCGCGGTTCTCGCCCTCACGACGCAGCACGAGCGCGCGTTCTCCGCCGCGCTCGTCTACCTCGCGCTCGGCGCGGCCGTCGGGACGGTCACCGGCGTCGTCGACATCGCGACGATCGAGCTCGAGGCGGACGCCGAGGTCGTGGAGCGCCTCGCCGAGATCGCGGTCATCGTCGCGCTCTTCGCGACCGGGATGGCGATCGAGCGACCCTTCACCTGGTCGGGGTGGTCGTCGACCGTGCGCCTCCTCGCGATCGTCATGCCGCTCACGATCGTCGCGGTGACGGTCTTCGGCACCGAGGTGATGGGACTCTCGCTCGGCGCCGCGATCGTCCTCGGGGCGGTGCTCGCCCCGACGGACCCGGTGCTCGCGGGTGACGTCGGGATCACGCGCAAGGAGGGCGACGGCCCCGAGCCGCGCGTCGCGATCACGACCGAGGCGGGGTTCAACGACGGCCTCGCCTTCCCGTTCATCTTCCTCGGGGTCTTCGTCGAGAACCGCGAGGGCGAGGGCTGGCTCGGGGAGTGGCTCGTCGCGGACGTCGTCTACGGGATCGTCCTGGCGCTCGTCATCGGCTGGTACGCGGGACGGCTGCTCGCGGCCGACGCGGTGCGCCGCCGCGAGCGCGGGCTCATCAAGCGCGAGCTCGACGGGTACCTCGCCCTCGCCGTGGTCCTCATCGTCTACGGCGGGACCGAGGTCGTCGGCGCCTACGGCTTCCTCGCCGCCTTCGCCGCGGGGCTCGGCTTCCGGCGCTACGACCTCCAGCACGACCACAACGCGCGCGTGCACGCGGGCGCCGAGGCGGCGGAGAAGCTCGGCGAGCTGACGCTCGTCCTCATCATCGGGTTCGCCGTCACGCGCGACGGCATGAGCATCCCGGGCGTCGAGGGCTGGATCCTCGTCGCGCTCCTCCTCGCCGTCGTGCGCCCGCTGGCGACGGCGGTCGCCTTCCTCGGCTCCGGCATGCGGTGGCGCGAGGTCGCGTTCATCGGCTGGTTCGGCGTCCGCGGCATCGGCTCGATCTACTACGCCACCTTCGTCGTCGCCGCCGGCTTCCTCGATCCGACGGAGAGCCGGGTCGTCCTCTGGACCGCGGTCATGGCGGCGGCGACGTCGATCGTCGTCCATGGGACGACCGCCGCCGCGCTCACCCGCCGCTGGCTGGGCGACTAGTCTGCGCGCCCATGGCGGTCCTCGCGAGCTCGTTCGACCCCTCGTCCCCGGCCGCGCAAGCGAACCGCGAGGCGATGCTCTCCCGGCTCGCCGAGCTCGAGGACCTCCTCGACAAGGCGCGCGGCGGCGGCGGGCCGAAGTACGTCGAGCGCCACCGCGCGCGCGGGAAGCTCCTCGCCCGCGAGCGCATCGAGCTGCTCCTGGATCGCGACGCGCCGTTCCTCGAGCTGATGCCGTTCGTCGGGGCGCACACCCCCGAGTACCACGTCGGCGGCAGCATCGTCTGCGGTGTCGGCGTCGTCGAGGGGACCGAGGTCTATCTCAGCGCGAACGACGCGACGGTGAAGGGCGGGACGAGCAACCCCGCGACGCTGAAGAAGACCCTCCGGGGCGCGGAGATCGCGCGCGAGAACCGGCTGCCGACGATCGCGCTCGTGGAGTCCGGCGGCGCCGACCTCCCGACGCAGGCCGACCTCTTCGTCCCTGGCGGGGCGATGTTCAAGAACCTCACGCGCCAGTCCGCGGCGGGGGTCCCGACGATCTCGCTCGTCTTCGGCAACTCGACGGCGGGCGGCGCCTACATCCCCGGGATGTGCGACTACAACGTCTTCGTCGACGAGGGCGCGAAGGTCTTCCTCGGCGGGCCGCCGCTCGTGAAGATGGCGACCGGGGAGGTCTCCGGCGACGAGGAGCTCGGCGGCGCCGACATGCACTCGCGCGTGAGCGGCCTCTCCGACTTCCTCGCACGCGACGAGCTCGACGCGCTCCGCCTCGGCCGCGACATCGTGCGGACGCTGCACCATCGCAAGCAGGGCCCCGCGCCCGAGGGTCCGGGCGACGCCCCGCTCCACGACCCCGAGGATCTCCTCGCGATCCCGTCGGCCGACCTCAAGGTCCCCTTCGACACCCGCGAGATCCTCGCCCGCATCCTCGACGGCTCGCGCTACGACGAGTTCAAGCCGCTCTACGGGACCGCCCTCTCGACGGGGTGGGGCGAGCTGCACGGCTACCCGATCGGCGTCCTCGCGAACATCCGCGGGATCCTCTTCAGCGAGGAGGCGCAGAAGGCCGCGCAGTTCATCCAGCTCGCGAACCAGAAGGACGTCCCGCTCCTCTTCGTCCACAACACGACCGGCTTCATGGTCGGCAAGGACTACGAGCAGGGCGGGATCATCAAGGACGGCGCGAAGATGATCAACGCGGTCTCGAACTCGACCGTCCCGCACCTCGGCCTCATCGTCGGCGGCTCCTACGGCGCCGCGAACTACGCGATGAGCGGCCGCGCCTACGAGCCGCGCTTCCTCTTCTCCTGGCCGAGCGCGCAGTCGGCGGTCATGGGGCCGCAGCAGCTCGCCGGCGTCCTCGAGATCGTCGCCCGCGAGGGTGCGAAGGCGCGCGGCGTCGAGTTCGACGAGGACGCGGCGAAGGGGCTGAAGGCCCACGTCGAGGCGCAGATCGAGAAGGAGCAGAGCGCGCTCGAGAACAGCTCGCGCGTCTACGACGACGGCATCATCGACCCGCGCGACACGCGGGCGGTGCTCGGCATGGCGCTCGGCGTCTGCCACGGCACCGAGGTTCGCGGCGCCGACGGTTTCGGCGTCTTCCGGATGTAGAGAGAGCGAGAGACGAGTGACCGATCCCGTCCCGAACCGGCCGATCACGCGCGTCCTCGTCGCGAACCGCGGCGAGATCGCCCGCCGCGTCTTCGCGACGTGCCGCGAGCTCGGCATCTCGACCGCGGCCGTCTTCAGCGAGCCGGACGCCGGCGCCCCGTTCGCGCGGGAGGCGGATGTCGCGATCGCCCTCGGCGGCGCGACGCCCGCCGAGTCGTACCTCCGCGAGGACGCGATCCTCGACGCCGCCCGGCGGGCGGGCGCCGACGCGATCCATCCCGGCTACGGCTTCCTCGCGGAGAACGCCGGCTTCGCCCGCGCGGTCCTCGAGGCGGGCCTCGTGTGGATCGGCCCGTCGCCCGAGGCGATCGCGGCGATGGGCTCGAAGACCGAGGCGCGCGAGCGGATGCAGGCCGCGGGCGTCCCCGTCCTCCCCGGCGTCACGCTGGGCGGGGACGAGGACGACGACGCGCTGCGCGCTGCCGGCGAGTCGGTCGGCTATCCGCTCCTCGTGAAGGCGAGCGCCGGCGGCGGCGGCAAGGGCATGCGGCTCGTCGAGAACGCGTCCGGCCTCGTCGACGGCGTCGGCGCGGCGCGGCGCGAGGCGGCGGGCGCGTTCGGCGACGACACGGTCTTCCTCGAGCGCTACGCGCCGCGCTCACGTCACGTCGAGATCCAGATCGTCGGCGATGCCCACGGGACGGTCGTCGCGCTCCACGAGCGCGACTGCTCGGTGCAGCGCCGCCACCAGAAGGTCATCGAGGAGGCGCCGTCCCCCGCGCTCGACACCGAGCTGCGCCACCGGATGTCGGAGGCGGCCATCGCCGCCGGCGAGGCGATCGGGTACGTCGGCGCCGGGACCGTCGAGTTCCTCCTCACGGCAGACGGCTCCGAGTTCTTCTTCCTCGAGGTCAACACCCGCCTGCAGGTCGAGCACCCGGTCACCGAGCTCGTCACGGGGCTCGACCTCGTCGCGCTGCAGATCGCCGTCGCGGAGGGCGCGCCGCTGCCGCCCGAGACGCACGATCCGGCGCTGCGCGGGTGGGCGGTCGAGGCGCGCCTGTACGCGGAGGACGCGGCGAACGGCTTCCTGCCGCAGACCGGGACGCTCGCCCGCTTCGTGACGCCCGACGGCGTGCGCGTCGACACGGGCGTCGAGAGCGGCTCCGAGATCAGCCCGTACTACGACCCGATGATCGCGAAGGTCGTCGCGCACGGCCCGACGCGGGCCGCGGCCGTCCGCCGGCTCGCCGACGCGCTCGCGCGCACGGAGGTCCACGGGACGACGACGAACCGCGACTTCCTCGTGCGCGTCCTGCGCCACCCGGAGTTCCTCGCCGGTGCAGCGGACACGCAGTTCCTCGAGCGCCACGACCCGGCAGACCTCGCGGCGCCGCTGCTCGACGCGGACGCCGAGCGGCTGTGCGCTGCGGCCGCGGCGCTCGCCGCCCAGTCCCGCCGGCGCGGGGCCGACGACGTCCTGCCGCGGATGCCGTCCGGGTTCCGCAACGTGCCGGCCGAGCTGCAGCGCACGACCTACGTCGGCCGTCACGGGACGGAGATCGCGGTCGGCTACCGCTTCGCGCGCGACGGCCGCACGCTCGCGGCGCTCGAGCTCGACGGCGAGCGGTGCGAGAGCCCGCGGCTGCACGCCTGCGCGCCGGACCGCGTCGATCTCGAGGTCGCCGGCGTGCGCCGCACCTACTCCGTCCACGACCGCGAGGGCGAGCTCACGTCGGCGATCGACGTGACGACGGCCGACGGCGAGACCTCGCTCGTCGAGCAGCCCCGCTTCGCCTCCGGCGAGGACGAGGCGGTCGCGGGCTCGCTCACCTCGCCGATGCCGGGGACGGTCGTCCGCGTCCTCGTCGAGGAGGGAGCCGAGGTGCCGAAGGGCACGCCCCTGCTCGTCCTCGAGGCGATGAAGATGGAGCACGAGATCGTCGCCCCGGCCGACGGCACGGTGAGCGAGCTGCGGGTCGCCGCGGGGGCCGCGGTCGACGCCGGCGCGGTCCTCGTCGTCCTCGACGGCGGGGACGACGGCTCCGAGGGCGGCGCCGACGACGGCGCGTGAGTGTGGATCCACACGGCGCTCAGCCGGGTGGATCCACACTCACGGTGCGAGGACGGCCGCGGGGGCCCGCGTGCGTCAGCCGGCGCCGCGCGCCAGCGGTCCGAAGCCGGCCGCGCGGGCGTAGAGGACGTAGAGCCGGAAGCCCTTCGCGTACGGCGGCTCGCACGCGCGGTCGAAGAGGGCGAGGGACTCCTCGTCGTCGAGCGGCGGGGCGTCGATGCCGGTGTCGGTCCGGTTCACCTGGTCGCGGATGTCGGCGATCGTCGCGAGCTTGCGCTCGCGCGAGCCGCCCGTCCAGTCGCCGCATGCCGCGAGCGTCGCGACCGACCCGCCGATCTGCTCGCCGAGCGGCTCCGCGCCGGTCACGGCCCGAGGGGCCTCGACGTCGCTGCAGCCGGCGGCGGCGAGGACCAGGACCGCTCCTGCCGCCGCGACGAGTGCGCGGCGGCGGGAGCGCTGGGCCGTCCTAGAAGCCGGGCGCATGCCGCGTCGTGAAGGCCGTCCCGGCCGCGAGCGCGTCGAGTCGCGCCTGGAGCGCGTTCGCCTCCTCGCTCGCCGCGAACTGGCGCGCGACGCGCGCCTGGACGCGGGCCTCGCGGCGCGCGGCCTTCGTCCCCGGGCGCGGCGGCATGCGGAACCAGTTGCAGAGCGGGTAGAGGCCGTCGCCCTTGAACTCGGTCCACGTGACGCAGTCGAGGAGGGTCGCCTCCTTCACGACGTCGCCGAGGCCGACCGAGGCCTTGCAGTCACGAGGGAGCGGATCGGGCGGCAGGCCGACGCCGGAGCCCGTCACGCTCTCCGACGTCCCGTCCGGGCCGGTGTTGTCGTACCAGCAGTTCGCGTTGTTGCCCGCGAACTCGTCCCACCAGAAGTCCGTCCCGTTCGGAAGGACCTTCGCGTCGCGGTTGCCGTGCTCGTTGCCGAACTTCGCGATCGCGGTCGGCCACCGGAAGTCCGGCGGGACGCGCCCCATGACGTTGTCGTGGAACTCGTTGCCGCACGACGTCGAGGCGACGATCGTCGTGCTGCAGTGGGTCTTCGGGTCGAGGTTGCCCTCGGCCTCGCCGGCGACCGCGTCCGGCACGGCGATCAGCACCGCGCCGTTGCGCCAGTTGTCGAAGATCCAGTTGTCGAACACCTTGCCGCCGTTCATGCCCGGCCACACGATGCCGCTGCCGATCGGCATCGGGACGAGGGGCGTGATCGGTGGGTTGTCCGTGTAGAGGTTGAGGTTGTTCGAGTAGATGTAGTTGTTGTCGATCTGCATCCCGTCGGAGGGGAACCCGGGATGGCCGGGAGCCGACAGGGTGTCGCTCGAGACGCCGGCGGTGTTGCCGTACATGTGGTTCTCCGTCATGCGGACGGAGTTCCCCATGGAGCCCGAGTAGGCGAGCGTGTTGCCGTGGAGGTCGCAGCGGCGCACGATCGTGTTGAAGCGCTCCTCGGGGTAGAAGCTCTCGTCGCGGAACTCGCCCGTCTGCGGGGAGGCGCCCGGGTAGACGGCGGCGTCGCCGGCCCCGAAGCCCTCGCAGTTCTGGATGACGTTGTGGTCGGTGGTGAAGCTGAGGTGGCCGTAGTCGGCCGCCCAGAAGAACTTCACCTTGTCGAGCATCACGCCGTCGGTCTCCTCGGTGTAGAAGCCGTGCTCGAGGGCGCCGCGGAGGAGGACGTTGCGGACGACGAGGCCGTCGGTGCGGTCGGTCCGCATGACGACGTGCTTGGCGTAGCCGCTCGGCTTGTCCTGCGGGTTCAGCGGGTTCTCGTAGCCCTTGCCGCCGTCGATGAGGACGTCCTCGGGGATGACGCCCGAGCCCTCGACCTGGAGGTTGCAGCGGATGCACTTCCCGAGCTCCTCACCGGGGATCCCGTGGCGGTCCGGGTTCGGCGGGTCGACCGGCTCGCCGACGATCTCGCGTCCGGCGATGTGGACGAGGTTCTGGTCGTTCGGGCACGTCGCCTGGTAGGCGTAGCTCGGCGTCGGGGTGCCGCGCTGGTCGCCCTGGAGGAGCGCGGGCGTGCACTTCGGATCGTTCGTCGGGCGGGCGCGCGACTTCGGCTCGGTGTAGCGGCCGGGCATGATGACGACCCGGTCGTTGTTGCCCGAGGCGTTGATCGCGTCCTGGATCGACTCGAACTCGCACTGCTTCTTCAGCCGGCGGTTGATCCGCATGAGCTTGCGGGCCTGCGTCTTGCTCAGGCGCTCCTTCGGCTGGCTCGGACGCAGGCGGAAGCCGTAGTCGCGGGCGCGCTCGATCGAGCGCTTCGCGATGCTCAGCGAGTCGTCGCGGCAGACGACGCGGACGTCGCCGGGGCCCTTGCCGCTCACGGCGCTCGACAGGGACCGGATCTCGGGGACCTTGCCTCCGGCCGCCGGGGTCACCGCCGTGTCGGGGCGGGGGTCCGGCCAGTACGACGGACGCTCGAGGTGCGCCTCGGCGGCCGCCGGCAGCGCCAGGACCGCGGCGACCGACAGCAGCCATGCCGTCGCCCTCCGTCGCGTCGATCGTCCCCCGTCGGCTCGCGTCGTCTCGCCCATGCCAGCGCCTCCCTCGGCGTCGTCGGCCCTCCCCAGTGGGCCGTTCTCCAGTGAACGTAGCAGTTCAGACGAAGACGAGGCGCACCGCCCGGGGTGGGGCGACCCGAACGGGTGACAGATCGTCACTCTTCACTTGACACCGTGTCAAGCGCGGTGCATCATCGGCGTATGGCCGCTTCCGAGACCTCCGCCGGCACCACCCCGATCGAGGAGCTGCGCGTCGCCGACCGCGAGCTCTGGCACGACGGGCCTCCGCTCGAGGAGTTCCGCCGTCTTCGCGCGAAGTGCCCCGTGCACTGGAGCAAGGGGATGTCCGACTACCCGAGCGAGCCAGGCTTCTGGTCGGTGACGACGCAGGAGCACGTCCACGCGGTGAGCCGCGACTGGCAGACGTACTCCTCCGAGGTCGGCGGCTTCCTCGCGAACCCGGCGGAGTTCTTCCCGGTCGAGGTGCAGAACGGGATGTTCATCGGGATGGACCCGCCGAAGCACGACCGCATCAAGGCGCATTTCCAGCGCGGGTTCACGCCGCGGCGGATCGCCGAGCACGAGGACACCATCCGCGAGATCACCCGCGGCATCCTCGACCGGCTCGAGGGCCGCGAGACCTGCGACCTCGTCGACGACGTCGCCCAGCCCATCGTCGCGCGCGTCATCGGCTCCTTCATGGGGATCGACGAGGAGGACGACGTCATCTGGGCGCGGCTCATGAACGCCCTCGTCAACGCCGACGACCCGGACCAGAACCCCGAGGGCCCGGCGACCGTCATGGAGCGCGACATCCCGGAGATCAGCGCGCGCTGCCACAAGCTCATCGAGGACCGCCGGGCGAACCCGAAGGACGACCTCACGAGCGTCCTCGTCCACGCCGACGTCGACGGCGAGCAGCTCACCGACTGGGAGATCGTCATGGGCTTCGTGCTCCTGATGACGGCCGGCAACGACAGCACCAAGGCGACCTTCTGCAGCGGGATGAAGGCCCTCATGGAGAACCCCGAGCAGCGCGACGTCCTCCTCGAGGACCCGTCCCGCATCCCCGACGCCGTCGAGGAGGCGCTGCGGATGTTCCCCGCGTTCGCCCACTTCCGCCGCACGGCGACGGCGGACGCCGAGCTCGGCGGTCAGCAGATCAAGAAGGGCGACAAGGTCGTCATGTGGTACCCCTCGACCGGTCGGGACGAGACCGTCTACGAGAACCCCGATGCCTTCGACGTGCGCCGCAAGCCCGAGCACCAGGCCTTCGGGGCCGGCGGCCGGCACTTCTGCCTCGGCACCGCACTCGCCCGCCTCGAGCTCAAGGTGATGTTCGAGGAGACGCTCGCGCGCTTCCCGAACATGACGATCGAGGGCGAGCCGAAGCCCTCGCAGGCGATCTTCGTCAATCAGCTCGTGAGGCTGCCCGTCCGCCTGAACGGCTGACGCGACGCACCGGCGTCCGGACCGGTTGCCACTGGCGCCGGGCCGGACGCCGCACTACGCTCGCCCCGGCCAAGGCAGCGGGGGAGGCGGGGCGATGCGGATCAAGCTGGTGTCGTTGGAGGACGGGACGACCGCGTGCGGGTTCCGCAAGCTCGCGGCGCACGTCATGCGCGACGAGCCCGGGACGACGACGCACTACGTCTCGACGAACCGGTGGGCGACGATCACCGGGGCGATCAAGGGAACGATGGGCGGCGCCCCCGAGATGGGCGACGAGCAGATCGACGAGATCGCCGCGGGCCTCGCCGGGGCGGACGTCGTCGGCTTCTCGTCGATGACCGGCTACTCCGACCTCACCCGCCGCATCGCCGCGCGCCTGCGCGTCGTCGACCCCGGCGCCTACGTCGTGTGGGGCGGCATCCACCCGATCATCGAGCCGCACGACGCGATCACCGCCGACGTCGACGCGATCTGCACGGGTGAGGGCGAGTTCGTCTTCCAGCAGCTCCTGTCGCACCTGAAGGCGGGGACCGACCCGACCGACACGAAGAACTTCTGGTTCCGGCCGCGCGGCGGCGACCCCGTGGCCGACGTGACGTGCAACGGCTTCCTGCCGCTCATGAGCTCGGCGGACATGGAGACGCTGCCGTTCGCCGCCTACGGCGCGCCCGGCGAGCTCGTCTACCGCGCGGGCGAGGGCT
Source organism: Paraconexibacter sp. (assembly GCF_059438195.1). NCBI lineage: Bacteria > Bacillati > Actinomycetota > Thermoleophilia > Solirubrobacterales > Paraconexibacteraceae > Paraconexibacter > Paraconexibacter sp. Next base: position 18,557 of record NZ_JBLKKY010000007.1, on the reverse strand, counting down.
TCGTCCCGATGGGCCTCGACGACTACCTCGCCAACGACGGCCTCAGCTACACGGCGCTGTGGTCGATCGGCTGCCCGTTCCACTGCACGTACTGCGGCAACACGGCGTTCATCGCCAACGACAAGAGCTACAAGAAGATCCGCCACCCGTCGGCGCGCTACATCGTCGACGAGATCAAGAGCGTCCGTGAGCGGTTCCCGCACCTCAGCCAGGTGAGCTTCCTCGACGACAGCTTCATGGCGATCCCGTACCCGACGATCGAGGAGTTCGCCGAGCTGTGGCACGACGAGCTCGGCATCCCGTTCGCCGTCTACGGGGTCATCCCCAACTACGTGAAGCGCGACAAGATCGAGATCCTCTCGTGGGCGGGGATGAACCGCGTCCGCATGGGCGTCCAGTCGGGGAGCAAGCGGATCCTCGACTTCTACCAGCGGCCCTCGCCGCCGGAGAAGATCCTCGCTGCCGGCGAGGTGCTCGCGGACTTCAGCCCCGAGTTCCACATCCCGCCCGCCTACGACGTCATCATGGACAACCCGATCGAGACGCGACAGGACGTCGTCGACACGCTCGAGCTGTTCTACGAGATGCCGCGGCCGTTCACGCTGCTCATCTACTCGCTCAAGGTCATCCCGAACACCGAGCTCGCGAAGGCGATGGAGGAGGAGGGCATCGACCTCGAGGCGATCTCGCGGTCGTACCTGTGGATCCCGCCGCGCGCGGCGAACCTGCTGCTCTACCTCATCGCGATCGTGCGGCCGCCCCGGTGGCTCTGGGAGCGGATGCTGCGCCGGGTCGAGGCGTCGTCGACGCCGCAGAAGGAGTACCCCAAGCTCGGGATCGCGCTGCGGACCGGCTACCTCGTGAAGCGCGCGCTCTGGCACCTGCGCTTCATGGACTTCTCGATCACCCCCGGCAAGGCCGGCTGGTGGGCGTGGCGGCTCGGCCTCGTCGGCCTCTGGCGCCGCCGGCTCGACCGCCGCCCGCCGCGCCCGCAGAAGCGCGCGCGGCGGCCGCGCACGCCGATCGAGATGCCGGTCGTCGACGTCGTCGCGCCGACGGAGGCGCCGACGAAGGCGTGAGTGTCGATCCACCGACCCGAGGGGGCGGTGGATCGACTGTCACGGGTGGTGGGGTCAGCCCTCGGGGACGAGGACGCCGCCGATGACGTGGACGACGCCGTTCGTGGCCTGGACGTCGGGGACCTCGACCGGGATGTCGTTCACGGTCACCGTGCCCGCGTCGACGCCGACGGTGAGGGTCCCGCCCTGGACGGTCTCGAGCTCCTGGCCGTCCTCGAGGTCGGCCGCCGTGAACTCACCCGGCACGACGTGATAGGTGAGGACGTCGGCGAGCTGGTCCTCGGAGCCGGGCTCGAGCAGCGGGCCGACGACGTCGCTCGCCGCCTGGAACGCCGCGTTGCTCGGGGCGAAGACGGTGAACGGGCCCTCGCCCTCGAGGGTCTCGACGAGGCCGGCCTGCTCGACCGCAGCAGCGAGGTCCGATGCGGCGGGGTTCGACATCGCGAGCTCGATGATGCTCTGCTCGGGCTCGGTCGCCGGCGTCGTCGCCGTCTCGGCCGGCGCGGTCTGCTCGGTCGTCTCCGGCGTGGCAGCCGTCTCGTCGTCATCGTCGTCGCCGCACGCGGCGAGGCCGCCGGCGGCGAGGACGAGCGCCGCGGTCGTCGCGGCGAGGCGTCGGGAAAGGCGCATACATCTCTCCTTCGGGGTGGTGGAGAACGTCACTGGTCCTTCGGGTGCGCCCGCGTTGCGGATCTCGACCATTCGTCCACGTGTTCCCGGGGGCCGGGGCGGTGACGCATCGCGGATCTCCGCGACGACCGCCCGGCGGGGTGCTCCGCGAAGGGCGATCACGCCCCAGGCCGGGCGGGCGCGCGCCCCGGCTCAGCCCTCGGGCGGCGGGACCGGCGCGTCGTCCTTCGACGGCATCCCGTGCTCCGGGGCGAGGACGCCGTCGAGGGCGAGGCAGTCGCGGCAGAAGTCGGAGCCGAACGGCGTGAGGTGGATGCTGCGGCGGACGATCTTCGCGAAGCGGACGGACTTCATCGCTTCGAGGACGTCCGGCTGCGCCTCGATGACCTGGTAGCGGTGGGCGTCGCGCAGCGTCTCGCGAGAGAACCACACGAGCCCGAGCCGGTGGAGGTTGTTGAGGTAGGGGTGGACGCGCTCGACGTAGCGGCATCCCGCCCGCGGCCCGATCATCGAGAGCCCGGGCGCGACGAGCTCGGAGTTGAGGAGACCGAGCGGTCCGCCGGTGCGGACGTCGACGGCCGGCTGCGGACCCTCGAGGTAGAGGAGGCGGAGGATGCGACCCTCGTCGGGGGCGAGCTCGTCGAGGATCCGCTCGTAGGCGGGGTGCGCCTCCTCCTCGTAGCGGACGTCGCTCGAGAGCCGCATGAGCCCCGCGCCCCGGCGGCGCAGCTCGACGTGGCGCTCGATCTCTCCGGCGCTCTGCGCCGGCAGGGGCTCGTCGGGACGCGCGACCCGCTGCGCGACCGCCTGCGCGACGCTGCTCGTCGGGGCCGCGCGCTTCACGCGCTCCTCGAGGTCGGCGACGCCGACGAGCTCGCGGGCGTAGTGGCGCGCGGTGTCCTCGATGTCCTGGACGAGCGTCGCCGCCGACTCCGGCGAGCTCGCGGCCTGCAGGAGCCGGCGGGAGGCCTTGAACGACGACGAGACCGTCCACTCGGTCGTGTGCCACGCCGCCGACGCGGCGAGCCGCGCGAGGCCGGGCAGCGCACCGAGCGGGTGCGCGCCGGCGGGCTCGACCGGCGCGCGGCCGTTCTGCTGCGGCGTGCTCATGCGCCGTAGACCCCGAAGATCGCGAGGTGGAGGGCGCCGCCCGCCGCTCCCATGACGGCTCCGTGGACGTAGAGCATCCACTCGTCCTCCTTGATCGCCGAGCGGAGCATCTCCACGAAGTCCTTCGACGGCATCTCCTTCGTGCGCGCGGCGATGAGCTCCTCGATGCGCTTCGCCTGCCGGCGGCTGAACTCGGGGTCCTGGAACGGCGCCATGGTGAACGACACGGATTCTGCCGCGACGGACTGCCGGATGGTGTCGTACTCCCGCTGGCCGACGGCGACGCGCACGGCGCCGCGCAGCGGTCCCGCGGCCCGGTCGATCGCCGGTCCCATCGCCTGCTCGAGCATCTGCTTCGTGCGGTCCGAGCGGGGGCCCTCGAGGAGGAAGTTGCCGATGTTCTCGAGCGTGACGACGTCGTCGGCGATGATCCCGGCGTAGACCTCGGCGACCTCGTCCTGGCGGCGGAGGAAGAGGCCGTGGAGCCAGAAGGGCCCCACCTTCGTGCGCTCGACGGGCTCGAAGATGAGGGACATCCCGAGGAGGTTCGTGGTCCAGCCGACGACGACGCCGAGGATCGGGAGGAGCCACCACTGGTGGAAGCCGTAGTCGAGCGCGGCGACCGGGATCCCGAGGAGGAAGCCGAAGTAGAAGCCGAAGTTCACCATGAGCTTCAGCTCGCGCTCGCCGACGTCCTTGAAGATGCGGTTGACGAGCTCGGGGTGCCGGTCGAAGTGGTCGATGACCATGATCTTCGGGTCGAGCAGCTGGTCGATGTAGAGCCCGATCTCGTCGGTGATCTGCTTGACGATCGCGGGGAGCTGCTGGCGGACGCGCTCGTAGACCGTGTTCTTCACGCTCTGCGGGACGTCGGCCCACAGCGCGGGATGCTCGCGCTGCATGACGCGATCGACGATGCCGGGGATCTCCGGCTCGAACATCTGGACGATGTGGTTCGCGATCTGGTCCGGCTCGAGCTGCTGGTAGAACTCGCCCGGCGTCCCGAGCTTCGCGATCGCCTTGTCGACCGCGATCGAGCCCATCTTCGCCGCGCGCGCGGGGACGATGCCCTGCCAGCCGACGCCCCCCTGCATGATCCCCGGCACCTCTTGGACCTTGCGCGGGAGCAGCGTCGCGACCCTGTCGAGGCCGGGGACGCGGACGCCGTGGAACCGCACGGGGTTGAAGAGCATGATGACCCCGCTCCAGTTGATGAGCCAGCCGATCGCCCCGGTGAAGAGGGGGATCGTGATGAGGTGGAGCCAGTCGACGCCTCCCCCCTCCGCCGCGATCATCGTCACGCCCACGGCGGGCACCGTACAGCCTTTGCCGCTTCCTGACCGGGTGGTCAGGCCGTCGCGCCATCTCCCGGTGCGAGGGGAGGGCGGATGACCGGGCGCATGAGGAGCCACGAGAGCCACACCCCGAGCGCGAAGAGCGGGATCCCCATCGCGATCTTCGCGGTGCCGAGCGCGACGAGCGCGTCGGCGAAGTAGAGGGGGAGCTGGACGGCGAGCCGCGTGAAGAAGAGGGCGGCCCACAGCAGGGTGACGCGGGTGGCCGCGCGGACGAACGCCGGGTCCGTGCGCCAGGCGCGGAAGTCCGACCGGGACTTGCAGCGCTCGCCCTCGCACGCCGGCTTCTCGAGGGCGGCGGGATTCCGCGGGCGGGCGCCGAGCGCGATCGCGAGGTAGCCGATGAGCGGACGGCGGACGGCGGCCGAGACGAGGAAGACGGCGCCCCAGCCGAGGTTCGCGAGGAGCCCGGGGAGGAAGAAGTCCTCGGCGTTGCCGGTCCGCGTCGCGACGAACCCCGCGAGCGCGACGCCGAAGAGGCCGCTGAGCGCGTACTGCACGGTCTGCCCGCGCACGATCCGCGCGAAGCCGAGCACGACGGTGATCGCGACCGCGACGATCGCCGCCGTCTTCACCTCCTGGCCGGCCACCGTGTAGACGACGACGAACGCGGCGGCGGGGGCCGCCGACTCCGCCGCGCCGAGCGGGCCGCCGATCGCGTCGGCGAGCGACGGCGGCATGGGGGCGCCTTCGTCCTCGAGGACCTCGATCCGGTCGGCGGCGTCGGTGGTCACCCCCCTGATGATGGCGGGTAGCGTCCGCGGGGTGTCCACCGCCCGGGTCCTCGACGTCGCGGACGTGCGCCGGCTCGCCCTCCACGCGCAGGGCCTCGCGGTCGATCCGCCGGGCCGGCCGCCCGCCGGCGAGGAGTCGAGGCGCATCGCGGAGGTCGTGCGCCGCCTCGGCTGCCTGCAGCTCGATCCCGTCGCGACGGTCGCTCGCTCGCCCCGTCTCGTCCTCGCGGCGCGCATCGGGGCGGTCGACGAGGACCACATCGCCGAGGCCGCGTATCGCGAGCGGCAGCTCTTCGAGTACTGGGCTCACGAGGCGTCGCTCTGCCACGTCGACGACCTCCCGGTGCATCGCGCGGCGATGCGCCGCCACCTCGACGGTCCGTCGCCGCGGACCGCGCGCCGGCGGGCGTTCCTCGAGGCGAACCGCGGCTTCGCGCGCAGCGTCCTGCGCACGCTCCGGCGCGACGGCCCGCTGCCGGCCCGCGCGCTCACGGACCGCTCGGCCGAGCCGTGGCGTCACGGCCACTGGACCGACGAGGTGTCCTCGCGCCAGACCGTCGCCCGGATGCTCGACGTCCTCTGGATGACGGGGCGGATCGGCGTCGCGGATCGCGACGCGCCGGGCGGCGCGCGCCGCTGGGACCTCCTGGAGCGCTGCCTGCCGGCCGACGCCCCGGAGGGCGTCCCGCGCGGGCCCGCCGCCGTCACGCGCGCCGCCGCGCTGCGGGCGGTGCGGATGCTCGGGGTCGCGCGTGCACCCGAGGTCCGTGCGCACTTCACGCGCGGGCGGTACGAGGATCTCCCCGGCGTCCTGCGCCGCCTGGCCCGGCGGGACGGTCCGCTCGCGGAGGTCGCGGTCCGCGGCGACGACGGCGCGCTGCTCCCCGGCCCCTGGTACGCGCACGAGGAGGACGTCGCGCGTCTCGGCGACCTCGAGCCCGGCCGCGCCTCGCTCGCCCTCTCGCCGTTCGACAACCTCCTCTGCGACCGCCGTCGCACGGAGGCGGTCTTCGGGTTCTCGCACCGACTCGAGATCTACGTCCCGGCGGACCGGCGCCGATGGGGGTACTACGTCCTCCCGGTCCTCGTCGGCGAGCGCCTCGTCGCCCGCGCCGACGCCGCGCTCGACCGCGGGACGGGCGTCCTCCGGGTCCACGGGCTCCACCGCGAGCCCGGGGCGGACGATCGCGAGGCGCGCGACGGGACCGACGCGGCGCTCGACCGCCTCTCGACGAACGTCGGAGCCGGCGGCGTGGAGATCGCGCGGATGGCGTAGCCTCGCTCCGATGTCCGTGCGCAGCTCCGCTCTCGTCGCCGCGACGCTCGTCGCCCTCGCCGGCTCGGGCGCCGTCGCCTCCGCCGGGGTCTCCGGCCCGGAGGACGACGCCCCGCCGCCGCCCCGCTCGGTGTGGCCCAAGGCGAACAAGGGCTTCGACGCCGGCACCCGGTTCACGTTCAAGGTCCGCACGACCGGCAACGACGCCCTCTTCGTCCGCGTCTCCAAGTCGAAGAAGAAGGCGAAGGACGGGCGGCTCAAGAACCCCGTCTACTTCCGCAAGATGGGTCGCCGCAAGGGCAGCCTCTTCACGAAGAAGGTCGAGCGCTACCGCGGGCTGCGCAGCCACTTCATCAACCGGCCGGGCACGTACTACTGGCAGGCCCACCGCATCGACTGCAGCGAGCAGGAGGACTGCTACGTCGAGGGTCCGGTGCGGAAGCTGCGGATCCTCGGGGACTGAGAGCCCCGTCCCCGGGCGCCGGCGCTGCGGCGCGGCGCCACACCTCCCCCGCACACGTCGCGGCGCACCGGCACGTGTGGAGAATCAGCGACGCGGAGCGTCGCTGGAACGCCACACGTCGTGACCCACGCACGCGGACGCCCCGCCCCGCGGTGCGCGCGGGACGGGGCGTCGGGCGAGGCGCGAGGTCCTAGCGGAGCCCGCCGATGATCGGCAGGTTCCCGAGGATCGAGTCGAGGAGGCCGCCGACGACGGGGATCCCGCCGAGGTCGGGGATGAGGCCCTCGAGGCCGCCGAGGAGGCCGCCGGGCGCGGCCGAGCCGGAGTCGCCGCCCGCGGCGTCGCCGCCGGGGAGCCCGGCGAGGATGCCGGAGACGCCGGGGATGGTCGCGAGGAGCTCGTTGACCATCGTCATGACGCCGTCGATCGTGGCGGTGATGGTCGCGCCCATCTGCTCGATCATCGGCGTGAGGCCGGCGAGGACCGTCGTCACCGTCGCGAGCGCCTGGGCGACGGGCTCCTGCGCGGCGACGGGGAGGGACGGGATGAGCGTGCCGAGCTGCGAGGTGACGTGGTCGAGCGCGGCGGTCGCCATCTCCATCGCCGTCGCGACGAGGTCGGTGATGCGCGTGGGGAGCGCGTCCATGTCGAGCGCCGCGAGGGCCTCGAGCGCCGCGGGGGCCTGCGCCGTGAGCGCGGCGAGCGCCTGGGCGGCGATCGCCTTCAGCTGCTCGTCCTCGATGCGGTCGACGAGCGACTGCAGGGAGGCGATGACGGAGTCGCGGCTCGCGAGCGTCGGGCGCAGACCCTGGGCGAGCCGGCGCTGGAGGGTGCCGTCGGCCTGCTCGATGAGCGCGGCGTAGTCGGCGACGTTCTGCGCCTGCAGCGCCCCGGCCGCGGCGAGCGCGCCGATCGCGCGCTCCTGGGCGGTGTGGGAGCGGGCGCGGGCGGCGTAGCGGCGCGCGGTGCGGGCGGCGTTGGCGCCGGTGCGGCGGGAGCGCTTGAGGCGCGAGACGGCCTTGCGGTCGCTGCCGCGGTCGACGAGACGCTCGAGGGAGCTCGTCGCCTCCATCGCCTTCTCGACGTGGCGGGCGACGTCCTTCGACGTCGGGGTCTTCGCGGCCTGGGCGCTCGCGGGGACGATCGCGACGGCGGCGAGCGCCGCTGCCGCGATCCTGGTCAGACGGTGGGACACGGAATGCTCCTTCGGGCGACTGGGCGGCCTCCGGGCGGAGGCCCCTGGTTGTGCGACCCCGCCTCGCGACGGGTGTGCCTTTTTCCGAGGCGGCGGATCATCCGTGCCTCAACCCTCGAGAGGGGGAACGTGGGGCGAATGTGAGCGCGCGACCTCGTATGTGGCGCGTCGGCGCTCATGGGACCTCGACGACGACCTCGCCCGCGGAGGTGCCCTCGGCGACGACGGAGCCGACGTCCGAGTCCTCGACGACGACGCTCGTCCCCGGCGTCGCCCGCGGCGTCGCGGGGGCGGGAGCGGGCGGGGCGGGGGCCGGCGCGGAGGCCGCGGGCTCCGTGCCCTCCGGGACGATCGCGCCCGCCTCGCCGGTCACCTCGACCTCGATGACGTCGGGCTCCGCCTCGGCGGCCGGGACGGTCACGGCCGTGCTCTCGCGGCGCTCGCGCGCTGCTTCGCGGCGTGCGGTCGCACGCTCGGCCGCGGCCTCCCGGCGACGGCGGTCGGCCGCGCGGCGCTGCGCTGCGCGCTCGGCGGCCTCGGCGTCCCGCAGGCGGGCCGCCGGGGTGGGCTCGTCGGCCGCGCGCTCGACCGCGGGGGCGGAGCCTGGCCCGGACGCCTCGGGTGTCGCTGCGGCCTCCCGCTCGGCGGGTCGCTGCGGCTGCTCGGCGACGGCGAGCGAGCCGGCGCCGATCGCGCCGATCGCGGCGCAGACGGCCGCGCACTTCGCGGCGACGCCGGCGCCCGCGATCCACGCGCCGATCGCGCCGAGGCCGCTCGCGCCGCCGACCGCGGCGACGCCGGCGGCCCCGGCCCCCGCGCCCGCGCTCGCGAGTGCGACGACCGGGCCGGCCGGGAAGAGGACGTGGAGGTCGCGTCGACGACGCCGGCGCAGGCTCCGGCGCGCCGTGCTCACGGCCTGGCGGGCCGCGGCGTCGGACGGCATCTCGAGCGCGCTCGCGATCTCGTCGTGCCGCAGGCCGCCGAGCTCGTGGAGGACGAGCGCGCAGCGCTGGCGCTCGGGGAGGGCGCGGAGGTCGTCGAGGAGCTCGGCGAGCCGCTCCCGCTCGACCGTGCGGTCGCTCGCCGCGGGGACGAGCTCCGCGATCGCCTCGTCGGAGAGGTCGGCTTCGGCGGCCGGGGGTCGCCGGCGCAGCACGGCGAGCGCCTCGCGGTGAGCGATCTTGTACAGCCAGGCGCGCAGCGCGGTCGGCTCGGCGCGTCCGTCGGCGATGGCCCGGAGGCCCGCGGCGAGCGCCGCCTGGGCGGCGTCCTCGGCGTCGGCGTGCTGGAGGACGATCGTGCGGCAGTAGCGCTCGAGCGCCGCCCGGTAGCGGGCGTCGATCGCCTCGAGCGCCGCCTCGTCGCCACGCGCGGCCTCGCGGACGAGCTCGGCGTCGCTCGCGCGCGCTCCGGCGCCGGGACGGCGGCGCGGCAGGGGCGGGCGGGGCGCGACGAGGGCCATGCCCCGGCTATCGGCACGCCCGGCGCCTTCTTCAACCCGTGCCGCAGCTGCGGTGGACGTCCCCGGGGACGCCGGGCGGGCGGTGCTAGAGGCCCTTCGGGTGGCGCACGGTGAAGCCGGCCGTCGAGCGGCCGCCCGTCTGCCACCGCGAGCCGGTCTGCTTCAGCCCGCTCGTGTCGAAGCGCAGGCCCCCGACCGTCATGAACGCATGGCCGCCGTTGGCGTAGATCGTCACCCACTTGCCGGGGCCCGGCTCGCCCCACTCCGCGAACTGCCCGGACACCATCGTGCGGTCGATGAGTCCGGCGGCAGCGAAGGCGTAGGACATCGACGCCGAGCAGTCGTAGGCCGTGTCGATCCACTTCCCGTGCCCTCCGCCGTAGACGTACGGCTTCCTCGCGACCTGGTTGCCCGCGTGGATGATGGCGCGGACCGCCCGCGGCGCGGTCGGGGGCGCGGCGGCGAGGCCGTCCGGCATGAGCGTCGCCGCGTTGACGATGTCACGGCCGCTCGTCTTCCCGCCCCCGGGGAGCTCGAACGCCTCGCGCAGCTCGGCGGCGACCTCGGCGTCGGAGGGCGCACCGCTCGCCGGCCGGCCCTCGGCCTCGCCGCGCGCGGCGCTCGCGACATCACCCTCCGGGGCGCTCTCGGCGGCATCGCCGGTCGCGTCCTCGGTCGCATCGTCCTCCGCGGAGCTCGCCGGAGGCGCGGGGATCGGCAGCGCGGGCACCTCCGCGCGAAACGGCGCGATGCGCCCGGGGTCACCGGCGGCGGCGCCGCAGGCGACGATGCCCGCCGCCGACGCGACGAGCGCGAGGAACGCGCCGAGCGACCTCAGGGCCATGGCGCGAGAGCGTACCCTGGGGCGGCGCCGCGGGCGCAGCTACTCCTCGACGACGAGGGTCGCCGAGGGATCGTCGCCCGCGAGACGCAGCACGTATCGCCCGGGATCGAACGGGCCGACGTCGGCCTCGCCCGTGCCGTCGGCGGGGACGTCGACCGTCGCGTCCTCGCCCGGCCCGAGGCCGTCCTCGAGCACGACCTCGTAGGGGCGCCCGTCCGCCGAGGTGACCTCGAGGCGCACCGGGACCGCGAACGGCACGGTGACCTCCTCCGGCGCGAGGCCGTCCGCGGAGGCCTCGAAGCGGGCCTCGACCCCGCCGGCAGGCACCTCCTCGCCGCTCGCCGGGGCATCGAGGCTCGGGTCGTCGCTGCACGCGCCGAGCGCGAGCGCCGCCGCGGCGAGCAGCCCTGCGAGCGCGGGCGGAGGAGAAAAGCGCACCATCGGCCGCGAGCATTCCACACGGCGACACCGGCCGGTGGGGGATGCGAAGCGCGGGCGCGACTGCTCTCCTCGCTGGCGTGTCCCGCGCGCGCGCGATCGCCGTCCTCCCGTTCGCGGTCGCGGCGCTCCTCGGCCCGGCGGCCTCCGCCCAGGGGCCGCAGCAGCCCAACGGCGCGACCGTCGTCGTCCTGGCCGGCGAGCGCGCCGGCGGCTGGGTGGACGGCCTCGGGACCGCCGCGCGGCTGAGCGCGCCGGCCGGGATCGCCCTCGACGGCAACGGCAACGTCCTCGTCGCCGACATGCAGAACCATCGCATCCGCCGCGTGACGCCCGCCGGCATCGTCGAGACGCTCGCCGGGTCGGGCGAGGGCGACGCGACCGACGGCATCGGCCTCCTCGCCGAGTTCAACGCTCCCGCGGGCCTCGACGTCGGTCCCGACGGGGACGTCTACGTCGCCGATTACCACAACGGGCTCATCCGCAAGGCGACGTCGAACGGCGGGATCGTGACCGATGCGACGCCGGGCCTGTTCTGGGCACGTCCCAGGGACGTCGCGGTCGCGCCCGACGGGGACATCCTCGTCGCGGAGGCCGACGCCGGGTGGGTCCGTCGCGTCGATCCGGCGACGGGGGAGCGCGAGACCGTCACCAGTGGCCTCGACGAGCCCTGGAGCGTCGACGTCGGCCCCGACGGCGCCGTCTACGTGACGGACTACGGCCGCCAGCGCATCCGGAAGGTCTCCCGCACCGGGCGCACGCATCGCACGTTCGCCGGGACCGGGGAGTACGGGGTGCGCGACGGCCCGCCGGGATACGCGACGTTCGGCCGGCCGGCCGCGATCGACGTCGACGAGGACGGCTTCGTGTGGATCGCCGACGCGGGGACGCACCGGATCCGCGTCGTGAGCCCCGAGGGGGTCGTCGCCACCGTCGCCGGCGGGGACCGCGGCGCGGAGGACGGCCCGGCGCGGGACGCCCGCTTCGACGGCCCGCGCGGGATCGCGTACGCGGGCGACGGGGTCCTCTACGTGTCCGACCGCGCCAACAACGCGATCCGGAAGATCGCGGGCGTCGACAAGCGGCGGCTCACGCGTCCTCCCTCCGTGGGCACGACGCGCGACGGCGCCCTCGAGCGCGGCATCCCGGTGACGTGCGGGGGCAACGAGGCGGGCACGTGCCGCCTCCGGGTGAGCTACCGCGGCGACGTCTTCGCGCGGCGGACCGTGCGCCTCGACTCGCCGGGGCGCAGGAAGGTCTACGTGCGCATCCCCGGCCGGGCGCGCAGCGCGGTCCGGCGCGACGCGCGGACCGCCTTCGTCGTCAGCGGCACCTTCGACGGGCGGGGCGGACGCCGGCGGCTGCCGACGGTGCGCGTGGTCGCGCGCTGACCGGCGTCCCGGTCAGGCGGGAAGGGCGCGGCGGACGCGGATGTCGCCCACGAGGGCGCCGGGCGGGCCCCCGGTGGCGACGACGATCGCCGGGAACCACCAGCCCCACCGTCCCTCGCCCGCGCCCTTCGCGACGAGGTACAGCTGGGCGACGAAGCCGAAGCCGTGGATCGGGCCGAGGATCGAGACGGCGCCGTCGCTGCGGTCGACGAACGCGACGTAGAAGAGCAGGAGGAGGAGGACGAAGTCGGCGAGCGCGACGATGCGGACGATGTCGAGCGCGCGCCGGGTCTCGGCGGGGTCGTGCATGACGGACATCGTAGGGAGGGCCCGCTCACCACCCCCACGTGCCCGGGCCGCCCTTGAACGGGCCCTCGATGTCGGAGGTGATCCAGCCCCCGTAGAAGTCGCCCTCCTGCGCGACGACGCGCTCGTCGTCGAGGAAGCAGGCGTCCATGCGGCCGGGGTAGACGCTCACGTGGTCGCGGATCGCGGCGAACCGCTCCGTCGGCGCGGGGTAGGTCCAGGCCGCCGCCTCGCACACGCGGCCGTCACCGCCGACGAGGTCGAGGTAGGCGGCGCGGCCCTTCCACTCGCAGGCGGTCCCGCGCGCCTCCGATGGGCGCAGCGCCCCGGCCGCCCAGTCCTCGCGCGGGACGTAGACGGTCGGCGGATGGCTCGTCTCGAGCACGCGCCAGGCGCGCGTCGAGTCGGCCACCGTCGCGCCGCCGAGCACGATCCGCACGCGGCGCTCGCACGGGACGAGGGCGGGGGGTCGCGGGTAGTCCCAGACGCTCTCCATGCGAGGGGTACGAGACGGCGGCCGCGCTGGACGCCGATTGCCCCGGAGCCGACGCCGGGACGCCCTCCTCGTCGCGCTACCCTCAGCGGGATGGCCGTCCGCCGGGAGATCGCCGCCTCCGCCCTCGCTCGCGGAGCGCGGGCCGCGGGCCGCCGCGCACGCCCGCCGCGTCCTGCCGCTCAGCTGCCGCGGCCGCGACGCGTCGGCTCGCCCGGCGCCGGTCGTCGCGATCCGGAAGCCCGCTCCCCGGTGGCCGGGGTGGGTCGTGCGCTGGCCGTGGCGCTCGCCGTCTCGGGGGCCTCGAGCGCCCCCGCGGTCGCCCATGAGCCCGACCCCCGGTACGAGAGCACCATCACGTCGGTCACGGGCATGCCCGACGGCGTCTCGGTCTCGGTCCGCAACCGCGACGACGAGCTCGTGCTCGTCAACGACAGCGACCGCGAGCTCGTCGTGCGCGGGTACGAGGGGGAGCCGTACGTCCGGATCGAGGCGGACGGCACCGTCGCCGTCAACGACGACTCGCCGGCGACCTACCTCAGCACCGAGCGCGACGGGCGCGTGACGGTGCCGGACGGCGTCGACGGCGAGGGCGAGCCGCGCTGGCGCGTCGTCGACCGCTCGGGGCGCTTCGCGTGGCACGACCACCGGATCCACTGGATGGCCGACACGCGACCGCCGCAGGTGACCGATCCCGACGAGCCTGCCGAGATCTTCGACTGGACGGTCGAGGTGGCGGTGTCCGGAGAGGAGGCGCCGGCGACGATCGCCGGCACGCTGCGGTGGACGCCGCGCGAGGAGGACGGGCCGCCCGTCGCGGTCGTCGTCGGGGGCGTCGTCCTGCTCGGCGCGGGGGCGGCCGTCGTCCTGCGGCGGCGGCGTCAGCTCGGGGGGCAGGCGCTCGAGAGCGGCCGGATGCCGTGAGGGCGGAGGTCGATCAAGTGTTCGGTCGCAGGAGCCGATAGCTAGTCACGAGACGTCGCAATGCCGAGTTCCCCACCTCCGCGACCCGCTGTCCGCGGGCCCGCCGCCAGGCTTCGAAGAGGCGATGTCCTCTTCGACGGCCCCGCGCGGCGTCCCGCTGCGGGTGGCGAGGGCGGCGTCGCCACGCGAAGGAGCACCACATGAGCACCCCCCCACGTGAGACCAAGGCCGAGCGCAAGGAGCGCGCGAGGGCAGAACGACAGGCCAAGGAGCAGGCGGACGCGCAGGCCGCCGCGCGCAAGCGCCGTCTCCAGCAGCTCGGCGGCGTCCTCATCGTCGCGCTCGCCGTCGTAGCTGTCCTCGTGGCGATCTCGAGCTCCGGCGGCGAGGACGAGCCCGAGCGGCTCGCGGGCGAGACGGTCGCGGGCGAGACCGAGGTCGAGCAGCGGTTCGCGGGCATCCCGCAGGACGGCCTGAGCCTCGGCGACCCCGACGCCCCGGCGACGCTCGTCGAGTTCGCCGACATGCAGTGCCCGTTCTGCGCGGACTTCGCGACCGACGGCCTCCCCGGGATCATCGACGAGGTGCAGGCGGGTCAGGCCCGGCTCGAGTTCGAGCCCCTCACCTTCATCGGCCCCGACAGCGAGCGCATGGCGCGCGTCATCGTCGCGGCCGGCCTGCAGGACCGCGCCTGGCAGGTCATGGACCTCCTCTTCATCAACCAGGGGCAGGAGAACGCCGGTTTCGCGACCGACGAGTTCCTCCGCGAGATCCTGGGCGCGGTCGACGGCCTCGACGTCGATCGGGTCTTCGAGGACCGTGACAGCCCGGAGGTCGACGAGGCCCTGCAGGACGCGCAGGTGCGCGCGGCGCGCTTCTCGGTCCAGTCGACGCCGTCGTTCCTCGTCGGCCGGACCGGCGAGGACCTCCAGCCCCTCGAGGTCGACCAGCTCGGCCCCGGTCCGTTCGAGACCGCGATCCGGGAGGTCGCGTCGCGGTGAGCGATCGCCTGCGCCTCGCGACGGTCGCGGTCTGCCTCGTCGGCCTCGGGGTCGCGGGCTACCTCACCTACGCGCACTACGCGGGGATCGACCCCGCATGCGGCATCGCGCACGGATGCGCGACGGTCCAGGCGTCCGAGTGGGCGGAGATCGCGGGCATCCCCGTGGCGCTGCTCGGTCTCTTCGGCTACGCGGGACTCCTCGCCGTCCTCCTCCTGCGGGGGGAGGCGGCGCGCCTCGCCGCGGTCGGTCTCGCCTACGTCGGGTTCGGCTTCTCGCTCTACCTCACCTACGTCGAGATCGAGAAGATCGAGGCGATCTGCCAGTGGTGCGTCGCCAGCGCGGTCTGCATGACGGCGCTCGCCGCGCTCACGACGTGGCGCTTCCTCCGCGCGGACGCCGACGCGGGCTGACGCGGCCCCGCGCCCGCGCCCGGCCCGCGCGCGCCCGCGCGCGGGTCGAACGTCGATCTTCACCCCCCAGCGGGGGTGCTGATCGACGTTCGCGCCCCGGCGGGGTGCTCATCGACGTTCGAGGGGCGCCCGGGCGCCGTTGCCATGGCGACGTAGGGTGTTACCCTACGTCGTGTGAAGAAGACGTCGGTCTACCTCGAGGACGAGCTCGACGCGGCACTCGCCCGGCGTGCCGCCGAGGAGGGCGTGACGAAGGCCGAGTTCATCCGCCGCGCCCTCGCCGGCGCGGTCGACCGGCCGGGGCGGCCGAAGCCCCTCGCGGTGGGCGTCATCACGGGCGGGCCGAAGGACATGGCGGCCAACGTCGACCGCTATCTGGTGGAGATCGGCTTCGGGGAGTCGTGACGGTCGTCGTCGACACCTCGGCCGTCCTCGCGCTCATGCGCGCCGACGACGAGCACCACGGGCTCGCCGCCGAGTGGTTCGACGTGGCCGACGAGGAGCTCGTCACCTCGCCGCTCTGCATCGCCGAGCTCGACCACCTCGTCCTCACGCGCGGCGGCCGCGACGCCGCCCTCGCGCTCTGGCGCGACCTCGAGCGCGGCGCCTACACCGTGCGCTGGTGGGCGGACGCCCTCGACGCGACGATCGCCGTCGCCCGGCGCCATCCCGTCCTCGGCCTCGCCGACGCGTCGCTTGTCGCGCTCGCCGCCCGGGTACGCACCAACAGGATCCTCACTTTCGACCCACACTTCCGGCGCGTCACCGACGCGGCCGGCGACCCCTTCGTCCTCCTGCCCGCCGCGGCGCACGAGACGACCTGACAGCACGACCCAACGACACCGACCGAGGGACCACGACATGTCCGAGAACCCGAACTCCTTCGACGCCCGCGCGACCCTCTCGGTCGGCGGCCGCGACCTCGAGATCTACCGCCTCGACGCCCTGCAGGCGAAGTACGACGTCGCGCGCCTGCCCTACTCCCTGAAGGTCCTCCTCGAGAACCTCCTGCGCACGGAGGGCAACGGCGCCGTCACCGCCGAGCAGATCGAGGCGCTCGCGACCTGGGACGCGAAGGCCGAGCCGAAGGACGAGATCGCCTTCTCGCCCGCCCGCGTCGTCATGCAGGACTTCACCGGCGTCCCGGCGGTCGTCGACCTCGCCGCGATGCGCGACGCGATGGCCGACCTCGGCGGCGACCCGTCGAAGATCGAGCCGCTCGTCCCCGCCGAGCTCGTCATCGACCACTCTGTCCAGGTCGATGCCTTCGGCACGAAGGACGCCTTCCGCATCAACGCCGAGCGCGAGTTCGAGCGCAACAAGGAGCGCTACCAGTTCCTCAAGTGGGGCCAGCAGGCCTTCGAGAGCTTCAAGGTCGTCCCGCCGGACACGGGGATCGTCCACCAGGTGAACCTCGAGTACCTCGCGCCCACCGTGTTCGTCGACGAGAAGACGAACACCGCCTACCCCGACACCGTCGTCGGCACCGACTCGCACACGACGATGATCAACGGGCTCGGCGTCCTCGGCTGGGGCGTGGGCGGCATCGAGGCCGAGGCCGCGATGCTCGGGCAGGCGATCCCGATGCTCATCCCGCAGGTCGTCGGCTTCAAGCTCCACGGCGAGCTGCCCGAGGGCACGACGGCCACGGACCTCGTGCTCACGATCACCCAGATGCTCCGCGAGAAGGGCGTCGTCGGGAAGTTCGTCGAGTTCTACGGCGCAGGCGTCTCGAAGCTCCCGCTCGCCGACCGCGCGACGATCGGCAACATGAGCCCCGAGTTCGGGTCGACCTGCGCGATCTTCCCGATCGACGCCGAGACGATCCGCTACCTCTCGTTCTCGGGCCGCCCGCAGGAGCTGTGCGAGCTCGTCGAGGCCTACGCCCGCGAGCAGGGCCTGTGGCACGACGAGGACAGCGAGGAGCCGACGTTCTCCGACACCCTCGAGCTCGACCTCTCGACGGTCGTCCCGTCGATCGCCGGCCCGAAGCGCCCGCAGGACCGGGTCGCGCTCTCCGACGCCGCCGAGGCGTTCCGCGAGGCGATCGAGGGCTACCTCCCCGACGAGTGCACGATGGCCGACGAGGGCTCGGCCGAGAGCTTCCCCGCGAGCGACCCGCCGTCGACCCAGGCGCCGGGGGCGACCGGCGGCGACCTGCCGTACCGCTCCCCGACGACCCCGGTGCCGACCGTCGCGAAGAACCGGCGCGCCGTCGAGGTGAAGATGGCGGACGGGACGACGACGGAGCTGCGGGACGGCGCGGTCGTCATCGCCGCGATCACCTCGTGCACGAACACGTCGAACCCGTCGGTCATGCTCGCCGCCGGCCTCCTCGCCCGCAACGCCGCGGCGAAGGGGCTCGTGGCGAAGCCGTGGGTGAAGACCTCGCTCGCGCCCGGCTCGATGGTCGTCACCGAGTACCTCGAGCGCGCCGGCCTCATCGACGACCTCGAGGCGCTCGGCTTCCACAACGTCGGCTACGGCTGCACGACGTGCATCGGCAACTCGGGCCCGCTGTCCGACGAGATCAGCGCGGCGATCAACGAGAACGACCTCGTCGCGGTGAGCGTCCTCTCGGGCAACCGCAACTTCGAGGGCCGCATCAACCCCGACGTGAAGATGAACTACCTCGCGTCGCCGCCGCTCGTCGTCGCCTACGCGATCGCGGGCTCGATGGACGTCGACCTGCTCAACGACCCGCTCGGCTTCGACCCGGACGGCAACGAGATCTACATGAGCGACGTGTGGCCGTCGGCGAAGGAGGTCGCGCAGACGGTCGAGGAGTGCGTCCAGTCGGACATGTTCCGCAAGAGCTACGGCCAGGTCTTCGACGGCGGGCCGGAGTGGAACGCGCTCGACGTCCCCTCGGGCGACCGCTTCGCCTGGGACGACGACTCGACCTACGTGCGCCAGGCGCCGTACTTCGAGGGCATGAAGCCCGAGCCGGACGCCATCACCGACATCGAGGGCGCGCGCGTCCTCGCGAAGCTCGGCGACAGCGTCACCACCGACCACATCTCGCCGGCAGGCGCGATCAAGAAGGACGGGCCGGCCGGCCGCTACCTCCAGGACAACGGCGTCGAGCCGCGCGACTTCAACTCGTTCGGGTCGCGGCGCGGCAACCACGAGGTGATGATCCGCGGCACGTTCGCGAACATCCGCCTGCGCAACCTCCTCGCGGAGGGCACGGAGGGCGGGGTCACGCGTTACCTCGGGCCGGGCGGCGACCCGTCGGAGGTCGTCGCGATCTCGGACGCCGCCGAGAAGTACGCCGAGCACGGCATCCCGCTCGTCGTCCTCGGGGGCAAGGAGTACGGCTCGGGCTCGTCGCGCGACTGGGCGGCGAAGGGCACGAACCTCCTCGGCGTCCGCGCGGTCATCGCCGAGAGCTTCGAGCGCATCCACCGCTCGAACCTCGTCGGCATGGGCGTCCTCCCGCT